>JBGUVV010000455.1:0-7276 GCA_045220525.1 Kiritimatiellia bacterium | reverse complement strand
TGCACCGCTCCGGCGCTCGTGCGAATCGAAACGTATGTCGGCGACAGCTGCGCGTGCTCGAAGTACTTAACGCGGTCGTTGTTCGTCACCTGCCCCTGCGAGACGGGCGAGTAGCCGATCCTCATGCGCGGCCACTCTGTTATCTTCGTGGACATCAGCTCCATCGCGCGCGACGGCGTCGCGTAGAGCGCGAAGTGCATGCGGCCGAGTGGCTGCTGCGGGAAATCGAACGATTCAAGTAGCCTCTTCGTGCGGAACGCCGAGCAGATGACCTCCGCGTTCGACACGTTTATCAGGTGGTCCTCGCCGAACGGAACCTTCTCTACCTCGACGCCCGCCGCCTTGAAGACATCGGCCATGACGGCAAGACAGAACTCGTTGTCAGCCGCCGCCCAGTAGTCAAGCTTGGGGTCTCGCTCGCAGTCCGCGACCTTGACGCTTTCGGCATTCGCAGAAAGAGAGTGTAGAATTGAAAATGTAAAATGTAAAATTAGTGGCCAAACAAGTTTTGCGTTTTTCATCTTCGTTCTTCCCTCTTTGCACCTAACATTCTACACTTTCCATTTTCCATTTTACACTTTATACTTTGCACTCTACACTTTACATTCTCAACTCTTTAGAACTTCGCGTCGTCAACCGTCGGCACGATCTCGAACACGCGGCTCACCTTGGTTATGTCGAAAACGATCTTCGGTCCGGGCTGGAGCGCGGCAAGGACGACCTTTCCCCCTCCGGCCTTCGCCTTCTGCAAGATCTGGACGAGGACACCAAGCCCGCTTGAGTCGATGTGGACCATCCGGCTCAGGTCGAACAGCACGTTCGTGCCGTCGTTCATCATCCCGAGAACTTCCTCGCGAAGCGACGGAGCGACCGCCGCGACGAGACGTCCTTCGATGTCAACCCTGAGAGCCTTCTCCCCTTCTGTTATGTTCCAGCCCATTTCCGTTGTCCTTTCTATATTTATTTAACCATGCAGAACATGTAGATCATGTAGATTGCCATTGCCTCAATTGAATATCTGCCAGTCGCGCAGCAGCGCATCGCCTGGCGCGCGCCTATCGCGGACGCGCCGCGCGACTGATTTGAGGACGCGCACCGTGCAGTCCATCCCGAACGTCCGCAAATCGCCGATTGTGTGGCGGCGAACGAGCCAGCGCACCGCCTGCCGAACGCTTCTGCCCGGGCAGGAAGCTGAGGAAACCTCGTCAAGCGCGGCAAGCCAGGCCTCCCGGGCTTTCTCCCATTCGCAAACAGGAGCCTCGCTTGGGCGAAACTTCCATTCCACCGCCGCACTGTAAAGCGCATCTCCAAGAGCCTTTGCTCGGTCTTCGGCGCGCCACGTGTAGGCATGGCGAGCAATAAGCCGAGCATCACCCGCACCCAAGATGCACTTGTTGATATTTCGCACTACAAAATCCCTGTCCCTATCAGACATTCGACTTTCGACAGCCGACGACCCGTCAATTTTACATTCTACACTTTCAATTCTACACTTTGCAAACAAGAGACCCATCCCCCGATTCATCATCAGCCGCGCGGCCTCCATCCAGGGCAGATTCGCCGCGTCGATCTTCGCTATGCCAGAGAAAAGCTCTTCTCCCCTCTTTCCGGTTACGTCGCAGTAGCCACGAAGAAGCTCCTGAATCATCAGCCGCTCCTGGTCGTGCCGAATCCTCCACGGCGTCTTGACCGTGAAATCTACGTCAATGCCAAGCTTAGCCGTCCATTTATCCGATATTGGCTTGAGCGCAGAGCCTATCGACGCCACAGTCTCCGCTTCCGGCGCACCATCCTCAGTGATGGCAAAAAAGTCTAGGTCGTTCGACAGTCGACATTCGGCAGACCCTCTTCCCTCTTCCCTTTTCCCTTTTCCCTCTTCAACTTTACACTCTCTCGCCCCTCCTTCTCCACGGCCATAACCACCACCCAAGACGACGCCCGCGAGACGTGGAATGCATAGCGCATCTATCTCGCGGCCGATTTCGGCGCAAGCATCATCGACAAGCCGGTCGAGAGCGGGCATTTCTCCTGCTACATGCCGTCCCATCAGACGAAATCTCTCCGTTTTTCCAACACAAGTGTTATATTATACCAAATTTTCGCAGTTCATGCTTGAAGCCGTCAAAAGTCGAGGGCGTGGAACGAGAACCACTTGTGCTCCGACGACTCCTTTTCGGCCACAGCCTCCTCGTCGGCTATTATATCCTCGGCAAATGCCGCCCGCTTCCACCTCTCTTTTCCGTTTCTTTTCCGTCTATCGTCATTTAAACGCTTCTATGAGTTTGTCGTAGGTGATAGGCTTGAGAAGGACGCCATTGAACAAATTAGACCTTGCGTCGCCTTGGTATTCCGTATCGGCAGTTACCGCAAACACGGGAAGAGCGACGAAACGAGGATCGGCGCGAAGTTTCTCTATGAACTCGGGGCCGTTCAAGTTCGGCATCCAGAAGTCCGAGAAGACGAGATCGTAGGCTTTGTCCGCCTTCGCCGCGGAATCGAGCTTTGCAAGTCCATCTACGCCATCGACCGCATGGTTGATGGAGGCTACGCCAGCCTTCCTCAAATGTGCCGTCAGGACGGCCCTGTTGACAGGAGAGTCGTCGACGACGAGAACGCGCTTCGGCAGGCTTCTCTTCGCGTCGGCGGCCGTCTTCCGCTCGGCGGCCTGCGCCGCCTTCTCCGAGGCGGCCGTGACGTTCGGAATGCGGACCACGAACGACGACCCCTTCCCGAGCTCGCTTTCGACGACGAGCTTTCCGCCCATCGCCTCCACGAGACGCTTGCAGATGGAAAGCCCGAGCCCCGTTCCGCCGGACCTGTCGGCGGCGTGGCTTGGATCCTGCGCCTGGACGAACGGATCGAGAACGCGAACAAGCATGTCGGGCGCAATGCCGCAGCCCGTGTCCGACACGGAGATGTCGAGATTCGAGCCATCATACGACGCGGCGACCGTGACGGATCCGCGATCCGTAAACTTGACGGCGTTCCCTATCAAGTTGAAGAGTATCTGGCGGAAGCGGTGCCCGTCGAGGAAAACGGCCGGGACCTTGGCGGTCTTGTTCGCAAGCCCTATCCCCTTCCATTCCGCAGACATCCTGAAAGACGAGAACACCTCATCGACAAGCTGGGAGAGCCTCACCGGCTCAAGGCGAAAAGTCATCTTGCACGCGTCCATCTTCGCAAGGTCGAGGACGTCGTTCACGAGCTGCAGGAGCGTCGTGCCGCTTGAGCGTATGGACTTAAGCGCCTCCTCCCTGTCGGCCTCGCTCGTGACGTCGTCCTGGAGGATCTCGGAATAGCCGAGAATCGCGTTGAGGGGCGTCCTGATGTCGTGGCTCACGATGCTGAAGAACATGCTTCTCGCCTTTTCCGCCGCATGGGCGCGAGCGAGCGCGTCCTCAAGCTCGGCGGTGTGCTTCGCGGCCTGTTCGTCCTGGACGACGAAGACGTGCAGGAAGCATGTGCCGATAAGGCAGCCGAGCGCGGTGAACGGCGTGAGAGGCCACACCACCTGGAGGACGATCGCCACCGCGATGGTCGCGCAGAACAAGAAGACCATCATGCTCCGCCTGCGGACCGACCCCTGGCTTTCAATGGCCTTCACGACCGAGAAAAACGCCGTAAGGATGGTGAACGCAACCAAGAAGCAGAAGGCGACGTCGCGCATGCAGCCCGTCTGATACGTGCCGTTGGCGTCGATGTGATACATGCAACCGTTGAAGGGATTTGCCGCCAACGCGACAACATTGAACAAAAGAAGCGCATATCCAAACCATGAAAGCACCCGCGTTTCCAGCTTGCCAAAGTCGAGATACTTGACGGCAAAGCGGCTCCACATGAAGACGAATGCGACGAGCGAGAGGAAGAAGAACACTGTCTCCACGTATAGCGGGCGGAGCCATCCAAGCCCCGCGAGAATGCCCCATGCCGCATCCGAGACGTAGTAGGCGAGAACGCCCGCGAGGAACCCCCGGTAGCGCGCAGCGTTGGCGGTGACCTCCCCGCGCCCGACAAGCAGGTTGAAGTTGAATATCAGGTGTATCGCGATTGCCGCGATGGAGAATACGGAATATGCATAGC
Organism: Kiritimatiellia bacterium; assembly: GCA_045220525.1. Taxonomy (GTDB): domain Bacteria; phylum Verrucomicrobiota; class Kiritimatiellia; order RFP12; family UBA1067; genus UBA1067. The sequence continues at coordinate 3,196 of JBGUVV010000455.1, read as the reverse complement.
CTTGCATTTTCAGTTTTTCCTCTCTGCAAGCCCGACAAGGAGCGGGCCCAGCGTTCCGACGGTGACAGGCTTCAGGATTATGCTGTCGAAGCCCTTTTCAGAATAGTTCTCTTGAAGTTCCACGTCGGCGGTGAGGTTGCGCGTCTTCTGGCGGTTCCACATGTGGCCTGCGAAGAATATGAAGAATAGGAGCACAAGCCACGCAACGGTAGTAGTCCCGAGGTGCCCTGTCCTGTCGCGGTTGAAGACGCTGCGAAAGACGACGATTCCGACGATGCTCCACACGGAGAGTATGAGATACGACTCTGCCGCCAGGGCGTCGGCTATCCAGAGGTCCGGCATGATGAACGCGCCCCACCCCACTGCACAGCCAAGAGAGAGAGCCACCGCACCCCACGTGGTGAGATACGGTTTCAACCCGCCTGACGCGGTGACGGAAGAATGCCTCTTCATAATCGCTCTCAGAACAATAAACTCTACACAGAAAATTTCTATATATTATACCACATTCTGCGAACGGCGATATTGAATTTTCGCAGTCCCCGATTCCTCGGCTCGCTTCGGGTCGGGAAGCTGCCCGCTCGGTCTCGTCCACTTTGGACCTCGTTGCGCCTTTCACGCTTTGACAATTGACCTACTTTAGCCTGCCATGCCTCGGCATCTACCGTGGGCTGCGTACGAAACCTCTCATACGGCGCCGAGTCCTCCGCTGCCTCACTCGCGTCACTTCCCTCCCCTTCGCCGCCGCGCACTTTACCGCCTCCTCGCCGTCCTTCACCATACCGCTCTGTGTCATGGTAGGGCGGCTTGTCCCCAAGCCGACGTCTTCTCCGTCGGCAACGCTCACTTCTTCAAACTCAATCTTCGGTGCGTTCTCAAACAGTCTCTTCCCTCAAGACGCAACAATTGCGCAAAACAATGCGTGACTCCCCGCAATGACAGCAAAGCCAATATGATTCCTCCTCGTTCCTCTTCGGTTTATTTTCGTTGGTAATCAACTTGCTCAAAAGCCCTTTTTCAAGTCTTTGATTTTTGATTCTATCTCCTGATTCTCTTTAAGGATGGCGTCTATTCTCTCGTTGATATCTTTTGTCTCTTGAATAGCTCGATGCAATTTCTGCCACTCGTGAAAACTTTTCTTGCGAGACACGTTGCAACACGGACCTTCGGATTCCCCATATTCACGATCGCAGTTTGTGCAGAAGAACAATTCCCTCACATACGTTTTCTGCGCCTTCACACAATATTGACGATCCTTGTTGCTCGTCATTTTCATGATTGTATTGCGAATGTTGCTTGGCGGCGAAATGGTATTTAAAAAGCAATAAGGATTTGTCTCGCGCAGTTTTCAGTCAACCGATTGTTCAATTCCTTCAGCTGATTGCCCAATCCGGTGTAAGACATTTTTGGCGCATTCTCATGCTCTTGCCTAATAGGCTCGGCACCCTGAACTTCCTTTCCAATTCTAACAAGGGACACTTTGCACGTAGCAAGATAATTCTCTACATCCGATTTTCGGGCAGAGCGCTTAATCCGTCGCAATCTCTTGTTTAATTCGTCATAAACCACCTTTTCAACGCTCTCTCTTGACACTGGCTCTGTGGCACCAAATATACCAACAACAAGTGATTTACCGCCACCATTCATCCGTAAAGAAACTTTATACCTGCGTTCGGGTGGTGGCACGTTCAATGACAAAGCTACGTCACGAAGCCCACATAGTTCACAATCAAGGGGCACGATGGGCATGTCTTTCTTCGGAATATCACATATTTTTACACCACTGTCCGCGCCACAAATCCATACATGCCCATCAGCAGCCAACAAACCCGGCTTAGATTCTATCGATGCCATTAGAGACGAGCTTTCGCAGGGTTTAGGTAAAGTATCTGGATAGAGCATTGCGGTCGAACCATCCTTTATTTCGTATATCCGCTTATCCTCCGCAAACAACGCATTGACATACCAATGTGGCGAAAGCGATGCACTGACTCGGTGTTCTTCCGGCGCTTCGGAATAAAAGTCCGTCGCGCCCGTGCAAAATGCAACAAGCGCTCTACGATAGTTGTCTTTTGCAGCCTCAGACTCTGCTTCCTTACGTCTGACCTCTCTCTCTTCCAGTTCCTTCCGAATCCGTTCCTGACGATCCTTCTCAATGCGAGCATCTCGTTCTTCCCGTTCACGCCGCTGTTGCGCCGCCCGCTCTTCTGCTGCTTTGCGAAGGCGATCCGCTTCCGTCTTTCGTTCTGCCTCTACCTTCATGCGATTTTCCTCGGCCTCCGCCTGCAGACGAATCCGCTTTTCTTCTTCTCTATTGGCATAACTGCGCCACAAGAGATAGCAACCTACAAAAGCCAGCAGAAAGACCACGAGCGTCACGCTATTGCGCAAACCCCTCTGCCGGACCTCTTTTCGACACGAATTCTCTTTCATTCGCACTCTTTCCTCCACAGCCGCCACTATTTTGTGCGATTGTTTTACGTTTTGCGCATTTTCATGGGTGGCTACTGGTCGGCGTATGGATAATTTTGGTCTGGTTGGATGTTTAGGTAATTCAATGTTGTGGTCTTCAACGGATCGTTTTCCAAGATTCTCAGTAGTCTCTTTATGAACATCACCCTGTTGCAAACTTATGGTTGCGCCAATGACAAATCCCTTTCCGCACACTTCGCACTTCGTATAGCGGTACATGCTTTTCTGTTCTACCTCGTAATCCGTTCCACAGTGCGGACATTTTATGTTCATATGCGTATTCGTTGCTTTCCTCCGCGCCTGCTTTGTCGAGACCGCCGCCCTTGGCGCAGAAAAGAAGAGTGGCGTGCCTTACATTCTCACGTTTCAAGAAAGGCATCGCCAAACGCCCGAACTAAAACATGATGAGAAGACACGCCACGTGGAATTATCCACGCAGCGCAACCTTCGTATTCCGCTTTAGTTCTTGAAATTGGCGATTTCTCCTTGAAGCGTCATACGCGATTGCGTACGTTTCCCCCTTCGCACTTTCGCGCTACGGAGGGTTTGCCGGAGTCCTTTTGGGATTTCCCGGCTCCTCGTTCTATCGCCCTGTCTGCACGACTTCCCGAGGTTCTGGCTTCTGCCTTTCGGCATTGGCCCGGTGGTGGGCTTATTGCAGGTTCAGCCCGCCGTTGTGAAAGATCATTCGTCGCTCATCGCGATATAGCCGTCGGCGCCTGCC
>JBGUVV010000454.1:0-10638 GCA_045220525.1 Kiritimatiellia bacterium | reverse complement strand
CTACAATCTCCGTCTTCAACATGAATTCATTTTGTCCCGCAAGCAGCGTTCCGGGCGGCAGTTTCACGACGACCGGCGTCCGGCGGTCGATCGGGCCGTTTGGCAGGCATGGCCGACGGAAGCGTTCCGTTCCGTTCACGAACATCACCAGATCGTAGCTCTGGGCAGGATAGTCACGCGGACGCGTCTTGAACACGAATTGCCTCTGCGCGGCATCCTGCCCGTCCACGTTCGCATACAACTTGACCAGACGCGACTGCGCGATGCCGCTACGCACCGTCTTCCAGTGGTTGCTGGAAAGCTCCGTGACGTAATACTCCTTCGTTCCAGCGGCGGATGTAATGTCGCCTCCAAGTTCGGTATCCGCGTTATCAACCCATCCCAACCGCCATGAACCGGAAATCTCGATCTGCGACAGTTTCACCGGATCGGCTCCGTTGTCCGTACGGATCAGATCGAGAATGTGCAGACCTTCGGTGAACATCTCGGCCGGCGCATGGCGAGAAGCCCTTCCGCCCGGGACCACGGTTAGGGACTTCAGAGATCTCCCATCGATCTTCAACGCGAACGTTCCGCCTGCAGAATCCGCCGCCGCCGCAAGCCGCACCTGTTGCGGGAGGTTTGTGCACGTGTCGAGCACCCTGAATGGAATGCGGAGCGTTCGCCCCGCCTCTATTCCCGCAGGGAACGACGCTAAGTCCTGCAGGTCAGCGCTCACCTCCGTCACCGCGCCGGTCGTTGCTCCGGCGAACACATCTGTGCCGTAGCTTCCGCCAACGGTCAGCACGGACGGATTGTGAAAAGCCGATTCCAGAAAGCCCTCCGTTCCGAACGCCTCTTCCACTTCCGCATCGGAAAGCACACGTTCCCAGTAGGCCATCAAATGTGCGGAGCCGCGAAAAGGGAACGTCGCGGGTGAATATCCACCGTATCCCTGGCAGCATCCAACGTATATGGTGTTGTTGTAAGGGATGTCATGTCCCGCCGGAAACGAAAAGGTCTTTGAATTCCAGCTGAACCCGTCAAGGCCCGGTGCGCGCACACCATAGCGCATCGTACCGTTGTTCAACGTAACCGCCATCTCCACCCATGTCTCGCGCATTGTCTGGCAAAGGTCGTTGGTAGGGGATGCCGCCGTATGTGAGATACTCCCGTTGTTGCAGAGAAGACCGAACTGCTCCGTCTCCGGGTAATAGCGGACATAGAAGCTGTATTTCGTGTCTGATCCTCCCTTGTATCCAAGGTCAAGGATGGAGACGAACGTCTTGTTCGTGGGCTGCTTCTCATCCATGCGAAACCGCAGGAGGAAGGTATAGCAGTTCGTCGTGGCGGCGAACGGCAATTTGATGTCTTGCTCCGCCACGCCGTATGCACCCTTATCGGTCTTACCCGCAGTCTGCGCGAGATAGATGACGCGCTGGTTGGGGAATGTGCGCCCGCTTGTCGCGCTGACGACGGTCTCCACACGGTTCGATGCGCCCGGATTGTTTGTGCGGACGCCTCCTCCATGCGTCGGTGAATCTGCGATGGCGGCATGGCGGATGTCCGTAAGCTCGCCATTCTCGAACACTCCATCGTTATCCTTGTCCGTACCGCCCATGTACCAGGCCGTGCAGTCCTGCCACACGTCACCGTGCGCGCACCACGCCGCAACCGCCAACGCCGCGATCGCCAGCGCCCTTCCGACCAGGCCACCCCCTGCCTTTCCAGGAAAGGTGTCCACGCACCTCGATGTTTCGCCGTTTGCCCTTCCGGCTGTGTAGAGTCTGCGTTCTGTCTTCATGATTTTTCCTCGCTATTGTCTTGTGTTTCTAATTGTTGATGTTTGTTTCTAATTGTTGATGTTGTCTGCACAAGGCGCATCACTGCACATCGAGCGCCGCGCGTTCGGTCACGAAGCACGGCGAATCGTAGGCGGGGATCCGCACGAATGTGATGCCGTCGGCGTGGCGGATCTGGTCCTCCGCCGGGATCTCATAGACCCAGCCCGTGAGGAGATCGACCCATACAGGCTCCTTGAACGGATCGCCGCCCCACTCGAAGAGACCTCCCGCGTCGTCAGCGAATCGCCGGGACGACCGCTCTGCGGATCGAGCGCGGCGTCATACTCGGCCGTCTTTCCGCCGACGCGGTCCCTGCAGACCATCTTTCCCTTTTCCCAGAAGACGAAAAGCGGTTCTCCACCGCGATTGCGGTATTCAAAGAGCGCGAGCGAAGGATCGGTCGTCGAGACCTTCTTCTCCGCAACGCGCGTCAGGCTGGCGTTGAACACCGACACCATGTTCTGGATTGCGTAGTAGGCGCGTTTGACCTGGATCACCTCGTTCCTGGAGTCGAGCCGGAGATACCCCTTGCGGTTGCTGAACGGCACCGGGTATGTCGGCGGCCCATAGTTTATGTCGACGATGCAGAAGAGCCCCGACTCGAGGTCGTGGCCGAGATCCCCCAGCGCACGGCGCAGGTCGTACTTGGCCTGGCTCAGCTCGCTCCACGGAATGTAATTGAGCGCAAAGGCGGAGTTGAACTCGCTGGGGGCGCCGTTCTCGCCCTGACGAAGCCTTGCGTGCGGCGCATACTTCGCGATCACCGCCTTGCGCGCGGCATCCGTTTCGTACGAAAGATCGGGATTGGCGATATACCCATGATAGATGAACGTATCGAAAAGCTTCACGTCTTCGCCCATCGGCCTTAAGCAAAGCTCCAGGCGCTCCGCCGACGAACTTCCGAGCGAAAGGCCGTGCAGCCGGCAGTCGGGCATGTGCTTCTTGAGGATTTTCGCGCTTCGGACGTTGAATGCGGCGATCATATCCGGCAGGACAAATGCCTGCGCCTCGTCGTCCCACAGCGCGTCGTTGGCGAATCGGATGAGCGGCGCGGCGGGCGTGTCGGCCACGAGCCGCAGCGCGACCGTACGCGGCGATTTCGTCGCCACGCCCCGGGGCCAGTCGAGAGCGTAGCAGTGCTTGTCTCCGGGGCCGAGCGAACGCAAGTCCAGCTCGACCGCCCCTTCGCGCCCGTCCACCGCCACAACGCCCTTGCTCGGCAGCGGCAAGTGCCCAAAGCCCGTGTTCTCGATCTCGACCGCCACCTTCCGCGTCTTCGGCAGCACTTTCGCGCCGCGAATGACAAATCGGTAGCCGAGGTGCGCGACAAAGAACGACAAGAGGTCGCGTCCGTACCACTCCGACAAATCCGGCATGCCGTTGAAGTCGTAGGCGTGCGTTAACGTCAGCCCGGCAAGACGGCGCGGGATCGCCAGCGAATGGTCGTCGGCATTGCGCAGATAGGACACATGGGTGCGGTACCATTCCTCGACCAGGTTGCAGCGCGCCGGATCGAAAAGCGACACCTTCGCCGCCTCTTCGTCCGATACGTAGGCAAATTCGCCGCCGTAGGGCACGCCGCACAGCGACGAGAGGAAATCAACGCCCTCCGTCCGCGTCCAGCCGTCGGCGCCCCCCATCCACGTGCCATAGTCGCCGTCCGTGCCGAGATAGCCGTCGTTGAACATCCCCAGCCGCTTGACGCCCGCCGCCGCCGCGAGCAGCACGAACGACGGATTGCGCACCAAAAGCGGAATCCGCCCGCCCAGCGCCGCGCGCCACGCCGTCATCAGCTCGCGCTTGTGACGATCGGCCAGATACGCCGACGAATGCATCTCGCCCCACGGCCCGACCATGCCGCACTCCACCGCCAGCACCGTTTCGGGGAACGCGCCGACGACCGCGCCCAGCTGCCGCACATGGCCGAGCAGCGTCTCGAAATCCGCCGGTTCGGTGTCGCGTGCCGCGCCCGACGTGTAGGCAAAGCGCACGATTGCCGTCGCGCCGTTCGCGCGCGCGCGGGCGAGCGTATTCGACACGGCCGCGAGCGCATCCGCCGTCAGCGGGACGTCTGCGCCGCCCGCCCGCGACGAGAACGCGCCGAGTTCCCAGAGCAAGGAACAGAATCCGCGCGGCGAATCCGCCGCGTTGCCTTCCCGCGCCAATCGACGCCAGGAACCGGGCGCCGCGCCGCGCGCCGGGTTTTCCGCGAGCGGCCGAAGCCCGTCCGCAAACCGCGCCGTGTCCGCTTTCAGGTTCACGACGCGCAGTTCGCACGGCGCGAGCGTGACGGATTCGCGGCGGCCATTCGGCAGGTTGAGGACGACCGATTGCGGCCGGACACAGTCCATGTTCAGCACATAGGCCGTATTCGCATAGACGGCGTACGAGATGCGCCGCGCGCCCTCGCCAGCCACCGTCACGGCGGCGGGATGCCGCTTGAGCGCCGCCTCGATCTCGCGGCGGTAGAGATCCGCCGCCCTGCCGCGATTGCCCGGATACGTCCACGCCGTGACGAGCCGCACCGTCCCCTTCCCGACCGTGAACGCCTTCACGCCCTCCGACTCCCGCCCTTCGGCCTTGAACGGCACCAGCTCGCGCAGGTCGCCGCCGTTGATCAGGTCCGCAGGGCCGAGTCCGTCAGACTTGCGGTCGGTGCGGACAGAGAAGTGCGGCAGGCAGACGACCAGTTCGCCGCCGCGCCGCACCCAGTCCGCCAGCACCCGCAAGATGCGCGGCGTCATCGTGTTCCAGCCCGCATACATCAAAAGGTCGTAGCGCGCCAGGTCACGGCGGCAGACCTCGTCGTCCACCTGCACGACATCCACCTGGCCGAACGGCGTCGCCGCCAGCCAATTGTTCGGATAGGGCTTGAGCGCGTCTTCGACAAGCGGAAAGACCGTCTCCTTGACCAGCTCCCAAGTCGCCTCCGGCGCACCGCACCGCCAGTCGGCGTTCGTGGCGGCGGTCGCGTGCTGTCCCCAGATCGCAAACGACGGATGGCACATCCCGACAAAGCCGTCGTTGTTGCCCATGACGAACGCGGCGCGCACCTGCGGGCCCGACTTGTCGCGCGGATGCGCCCGCGTCCAGTCGTAGAACTCCCTTACCGCCCGGCGGTAGGCGCGCGGTGCCGGGTCGTCGTAGGACTGCCGCACGTCGTCCGCCCCGGCGGTGTATTTCTGCGCCTGGGTCGTCTGCGCGCCCGACTCCAGCACGACGAGCGACGTGCCCATCAGGTACTGCTGGCGCATCGCCGTGCGCAGCAGGTCGTATTTCTGCGCGCTTGCATACGGCACGGGGAACGTCTGCCACTCCTCCGCGAGCCATCCGCCCCAGAACTCCGGCCGCCATTTCCGCGCCGCGCCGCGCGCCTCGCTCGTCGCATACGCAACGTTGGCCGACCCGACCGCAAAAAGTTCGTTGCACATGAAGTCCATCCCGCCCTGCAGCTCGTAGCAGCCGAGCGGCGAGCCGGACGTCGAGAACACGTAGCCGTAGTCGCGGTGACGGTTCCTGACGAAGCGCTGCATGAAGACGTTGACGAACCGGTCCTTGGCCGCGCCGAGGTCGCCCCCGTCCTGCGGCACGCCTACGGCGGCGGCCTCCTTCGGGCCCTGGTAGAGATAGCCCGCGAGTTCGCCCACGTTGTTCCAGAGGTAGCGCGGCCCGAGCGCGGCGCGCACGGGATCGGTCGCGTCGCGGTGGTCGTAGCCGTAAATCGTCATGAACTTCATTCCCCGGCGGTCGAACGCGGCGCGCACGCCGGACGGCATCCCCGTGAGCGCGTCAAGCTTGTTCCACGACACGATCAGGTTGCAGAGCCCGTTCGTCACGATTTCGTCCGCAAACCGCCGGTCGCCGTCGTAGACGCAGTGGCCGACGGCGATTTCGCCCGGCTCCAGCGGCGCGGCAAGCGGCCGTGCGTGCGGCCGCAGCTCCAGCGTCTGGCGGAAAACGCCGTCGCGCGCCGTGTATGCCTCGACCGCCACCGCCAGCGCCGTGCCGTCCAGCGGCATCCTGACGCGCATTACCGGCGAAGTCTGCTCGATGCGGCGCGGCTTCTTGCCCTTGACGCCGAGCGGCGCAACCGTGAAGACGTACCGTTCGGCGGGCACGTCCTTCATGTCCACGAAGCCGCAGCGGTTGGCGGCGTCCACCCAGCCGTCCACGTGCGCGCGCACGCCCTTCCAGATTTCCGTGCGGAAGTCGCCGTGTGCGTTCCCGCCCCACACGAACACGCCGCGCGCACAGACGAGCCGCAGCCGCCGCGCGTCCGGCGGCAGCCGAAACCGGAGTTCGCGCCGCGCGCCCGGCGGCATCGGCCCGAGGTCGCCCCATGCCGGATTCGTCGGATTGAGGAGCGGCGAGCGCGCCGCGCCGTCCGTCAGGTAGAGGTCGTCGGGGCGCGAAGGCAGCGCCCACGTCCAGCCCGTGTAGCCGTTGCCCGCCGTGATCCAGAGCGAAATCTCGCCGACGGCGCGGTCGGCGTCCGACACGGCGCGCTCTGGCAGCGCGATGTCGATGGACGTGCCGCCGGGGGCGGTGCGGTCCAGCAGTACCGTTTCCGCGCCGAGCGTCAGCGACACGGCCAGGCCGGCCATCGTCCAGAGCGTCTTCATCGAATCATCCGCCCGTCCGGGATGTCAACGAATCGTGATTATAAAGCCGGACGCGCGCAGGTAGACGTCGGACCGGCTTGGCTCGCCGTCAACATCGGCGGCGAGGAACTGCATGACCGCGCCTTTGAACCGGACCGCTCCGGACGGCACGGCGGCTTTCGCCCACCGGCCCAGATAGACGCTCGTGCCCCTCGGCAAGGTGTAGTCGCCTTGCGGCACCAGTTCAAACCGTCCGCCCGCGCAGTCGATTCCACTGCCCGTGATGTTGAGGTGGTCGACGGTGTAGCCGTTCTCCGCGTCATGCCACAGCCGGATCGGGAACGTGCCGCTTTCGAGCCGTAGCGCGCCGAACGTGACGCTCGCCGCCTCGGCGCCGTTCGTCAGCGCGACGTTCCCGTTCGCCACCACCGTTCCCGCCCAGTTCGCGCCGTCGGCGAAGCAGATGAGCGAGTTTTCGTCGCCGGCAAGCGTGCCGGTCGCAGTGTTCATGCCGCCCTGGAACGTGACGGAGTATGAACTTGCCGGGGTGGTGTTGGTTACGAAGAGATTGCCCGCGCCGGCGATCGGAGTTGCTGCGACCATGAAGTCGCGGTCGCTGGACCCCCAGGAAGCGTCTTCGCGGCGGCGCAGATAGAGCGTCGCATCTTCTTCGATGTCGACTGACTTCAAGAGGTTGAACGCCGTTTCGCTGCGTCCATAGAAGTCGTCGTTGGCAAGGTCGTAGAAGGAGTCCGCCGTGACGGACATCGTGCGGTTGCCGTCGCTGCCGCCGGGGCTCGACTGTGCGCTCGAATGGTAGAGCGTCCACGGATAGAACGAGCCGCCCGCAAGCACGACGCCCGGACGATCCGTATCCGAATGGCCGCGGACGGCCGTTGCTTGGTTTGCCCCGCCTGCGACATGGTGCTGGACATTGCCGTTTTCACCGGCCACGACCTGCCCCGCCTCGGCGATGTGGAATATGTCATAGTCGGGGTTGCCGCCGGCGTTGCGCAGCGTGGCATTTGCGACCTGAAGCGTTGCGGCTCCGGCAACTTTGAAGTTGTTGTGGTAGTAGAGGCCCGTCCTGTCGGCCAGCACGGCGAATGGCGCGTTGGTCGGATTGTTCTCGCCAAGCACAAGCCCGTAGATTTCCGGAAGCGCGACATCGACGAGTTCGATGGCCGCGTCCATTGCGACCGTTCCGCCGGAGGCGGGGCAGCCGAATGCGAGCGCGAGATTGCCGGTGGCCGCGCGTATCGTGGCATTTGTCGCAAACATCGTGAAGCGAGCCGTCTCGCCGGCGGAGGCATAGCCGAAAACGAGTTCGCCTCCAGACGCCTCGGAAAGCGTCGACCCGTCCGCCAGAACGAGATGGACGTTCGAGAACTTGGCGTTCGCAGGAACCGTCAGCGTCGCGCCGGATGCAACGGCGAGCGTGGGATAGACGCCTTCGCCGAGAAGCGTCGAGAGCGAGCCCAGCGTGAAGTCGCCATTGACATCGAGCGAAGAGTCGCCACGCAAGACGAGCGAAGGGAGCGTCATGCCGTCGGCGGCGATAGTCAGCGACGCGCCGTCCTGGACCGTAATCGAGTTCCAGACGTTCGTCAAGTCGGCGGCGACTATCGCGTTCACGCCCGCGCCGGAAACGATGACGTCGCGTCCGGCGGCAGGGAGTCCGTTCTGCCAGCCGGCGGGATCGTTCAAGTCCGTGACGGACGTCGAATCGAAGATGTAGGTCGAGGCACCGATTGTGAGCGCGTCGCCGCTTTCGATAATCGCCACGCCAGCCGATTCAAAGGCGACTTCGGCGGCGGATTTGATGGCAGCGCGCAGCGTCGCGTCCGGCGTCGTCACGACCGTGTCGCCCTCGGCGAACGACGCCGTGTTGAAGGCGAACGCGCCGGAGAGCGTCGCGCCCGCGCCGACGGCATTGACGGCAAGCCCCGGCTTGGCAATCGTTATCGTGCCGGCGTTGTCTTCAAGCGTCGCGAGCGTCGTGTTGGCGTTCGCTATCGTGAACGACTGCCCGGCGGCGACATTGAGCGTTCCCATCGCCGTGCGCGAATTGCCGGAGAAGGTCGTCGTGCCGCTTTGCAGGTCGAGCGAATACGGAACGTCCGCAAGAAGAAGCGTTCCCAGGCCAGTGCGCGTAATCTTCGCGTAGTTCGTGCCGTCTTCGCCAGGCTCGTAGGCAAAAGGAAGCATATTGAGAGTCTTGCCGTCGGCGATATCAAGCGTCATGTCTGCATTTGCCATAAACTTCGCGTAGGCGTTGCCTGCCGTCGCACTCGTGGTGCTTTCGGATGAGAGCTTGAACGTCACGTCGCCGGTCGCCTGGAGCGTGCCGCCAGTCAGTTCAATGCGTCCATAAATGTTGTTGGGCAGTTCAATCTTGTTGCCCAAAATCCACGCGCCGGCGAGCTGCCGGATGTAGGGATGGACGCTCCAGGCGCCGTTGTGCCGGTAGAATCCGCCCGGCCAGGCCATCGTGCCGCGGTTGTAGATGTTGTGGAAGCGGCCGTAGTTGCAGTTCTGCAGGGTGGCGCTTGCGCCGTAGAGGTAGTAGCCGCCGTCCTCGACCGTGATGTTCATCTGGCGGGGCTGGAAGTCGCCGAGGATTTCGAACCGTCCGCCGTCATGGACGACGAAGCTGTCCATGTTGTCCTCGCCGGTCGACTTGTTGCTGAAGGTGAGGTTGCCGATGGAAAGCGTCGCGCCGCTCCAGATGTTGAACGGCGTGGGCGACTCGAAGTTCGCCGTGCCGGTGACGACGAGCGCGCCGTTCGTGACGTCGAACTGGTCGTACTTCCACCACGCGCCATGGGTGACGTTCAGCGCGGCGATCTCGTTCGTGGCGCCGCTGAGGTCGGCGTACATCATCACCTTGGTCCCATCGAACGACGCCACGGTGTCGATGGCGGTCGGGGACTCGGTCATGGCGTTGCCGCTCGCGTCCGTCCAGCTGGCGGTGTCGTTCCAGTTCTGCCAGGAGCTGGCGTCGTTGTTGACCCAGTAGAACGTGTAGGGCGTCGTCCGCGGGCCGGCGGCGGCGAGCTTCACGTCGTTTCCGCTTTCCTCGACGGAGGCGCCGAGGGCCGTGAGGTCGGCGAGGACCTTGGCGCGGAGCGTCGCGTCGGCGGTCGTGAGAATCGTGTCGCCGGGGCCGAATCCCGTCGAATCGAAGCCGAACGACGTGACGGAGCCGGAGAAGGCGACCGTCTTGCCGCTCGCGACGTTCCAGGTCGTCGGTCCCGCGAGCGTGACGGCCGCGCAGTTCGCGAACGTCGTGTCGTCCGTCACGTTCACCGTGCCGCCGGAGAAACGGAAGGAAAGGCTGACGGCAGTCCGCTTCCCCGCGGGCGGGGCGCCGTTGAGCGTGCCGGCGAGGTTCAGCGTGCCGGCGTTCTGGCTCACGGTGATCGCGCCGCCGGACGCCGCGCCGTTCCCGAGGCTCATGCCGTTGACCATGTTCATCGTCCCGCCGTTGTTGAGCTGGATGCCGGACGCGCAGGCCTTGTTCGGCAGGCCCCAGTAGGACGGGCTGAAGTTGAACGTGCCGCCGGAGGCGACGTTGAAGTGGAGGTTCAGCGGATTGCACGCGCCCGTCAGCGTGAACGTGCCGCCGCTCTCGACGTTCACGTACGTGATGGAGGTGCTGTCCTGACCGGGAAGGAACGAGCCGCCGGAATGAACGAACGTGCCGCCGCCGCCGATGGTCATCGTCATCTTGTAGGGCTTCCAGTCGCCCTTGTTATCCAGCGTGCCTTTGACGACGGAGAGCGTCCGGCGCGCGCCCGAGTCGCCCGACGCGCTCCAGCCGCCGATCTCGTACGTGCCGCCGCCGAGGTCGAAGGCGTAGTCGCCCTTGTAGTAGAGCGCGTCCCCCGAGGTCGGCAGGACCGCCGCGTCGGCGCCCGAGAGCCCTTCCGTGGACCAGTTGGAGAGCGTGCCGTAGTCGCCGAGCGTGGCGCCCGGCTTCCAGTAGTATGTCGTTGCCCGGAGCGGCGTGGCCGCAAAGGCGATGGCAAGGCTGAACAGCGAACAGAGTTTGAGCTTCATTTCTTTAATCTCCTTGGAGTCCTTTTGACCGGCGGCAGCACACCACCTACAATGATAATACCCGACCGCCGCGAGAAGGTTCAAAAAATCTGAAAGAAGTTTTTTCGCACCGCACGCAACGGGATGCCCGCTTACTCCAGCATGATGGACTT
>JBGUVV010000453.1:0-3835 GCA_045220525.1 Kiritimatiellia bacterium | reverse complement strand
CATGCACATCCCTTCATGATTTTACAGGCTGTTTTCTAGCGTCAGCTTTGCGGCAGGCGCAGAACCTTTCGCATCCTTCGGCCTGCGAAGGAACTTCCACTGCTGAACCTCACCCCACCAACCTCGGAAAATCGACGCGTAGTTGTCCGGGAGGTCGCGGCAATGCCGTCTGCGGAAATCAAGGAGATCGCGCGAACGATCCCAAAAGGCCTGCATATCGGTCTCGTAATTGGCGGCCGCGTCGCAAAAGCGGAAGGTGACAACCGCATGTTTTGCGACAAGCAGAAGCGTCTCAAGACGCTTCTTCGCGGCCGCATCGAGTTCAGGGTGCGATGCAAGCGCACGTTCGAGGATCGCAACCCTATCCTTCAGCTCCGCTTCGTTGCGTCCGTATGCCTGCCAGGCCCGCGGACCGAACATCGAGAGCTGCGAATGGTCAAGCTTCTCGCCATTCGCAAGAAAAGCGTCGCGAGCCCGCTCCCCGTCGCGGCGCACGGCTTCGAAATATTCCTTCACCTCGGTTTTTGCCGAGCCATATCCCGAATAGAACTCATCGCACACTTTCTCGAAGTCCATGTCGGGATTCTGCAGCATCTTGGCAGTCACATAATATTCAATGTCCATCACCAGACGATTCGGAGGCGCATCGTAATCAAAGCCAATCGCGCCGCTGTCGATCGCCTCCTTGAAATTCCGGTAGAGATACCGTTCCATGCCGCGCGGAATCGATCCGAGGAAGTGGTGGTGGTTGGGCCTCAGAAAGAACTCCTTCGCACCCATCGCCTTCCAGCCGCTGAAGAGCGCCGTCGTGTCGTCCATCATCGACGGCACCGCACCAAGGAGAATATGGTCGCCGTGCCTGAATTTCTGCTTGCGTGGCGGGAGGCGGTATTCATTGTATATGTAGGCGACCAGCATCACGTCTGGCCGTATCGCCATCGCCTTTTCGGCAATGCGATCCCAGAACTGCACGTAGCGGTCGCTTCGGTGGATGAGTTTTCCGTCCGAGGGTAGGTTCACGTCGAACTTCACGCATTCCGGACACTGGCAGTAGGCTGTTCCGTCGTTCTCGCAGACGTTGATGTAGCGGTTTGTGCCGCGCTTGAGCCAGTCGGCGATTATCTGGTTGACAACGCCATCGCTGGAAACGCACAGATGGACAAAGTCGTCTCGCTCGCCTCTGACATTTCCGCGCTCTCCATTCACGAGCGCGAGATATTCGGGATGCGTCTTGACGAAGCGTTTCTTCCAGTCGGTAAAAGCGTGTCCATAGCGGAAATGCTCCCGATCCTGAAGCCTCATGCGGCAGCGCCATATCAGGCGATCCAGATAGTTCCGCTCGTCAAGCTTCGGATCGAAGGAAAGGATTTCCTCGGGAAGCCCCGGTACGAATTTTGAGCACTCCTTGTATGACGGGCATTTCCTTACCTTTCCGCCAGCGCGGAATTCCGCTTTCGCGAGTTTGGAGACATACGACGCCTCCTTGCGCTTCGGCAACTTTACCTTCGTGCGCGGCGTGAAGATATACCCGTCGTCGCCAGGCCATATCCACTTGACGCCCAGTTCGTTTTCGACGAAGAGCTCGACGGCGAAAAGCGAGCCGTTGCGCACCAGGTCCTGCTTAAACGGCCTTTCGCCGAGCTTCCAGTCCATCACCATCCCCGAGTCGTCACCCCAGAAATAGACGCTGTCCCCGTCTATGCGGTAGATCGACTCGTATGGCTCCGGCTCCCGTCCGTCCGGCGGACGCGCGAAGACGAACTTCACCGGCGCGCAGTCGTCGAACTGTGAGCCGCAGACTTTCGTCAGGTGGTACCGAAGCTCCTCGACGGCAAGCGCCGAGGAGCCTTTCGCCTCTGTCGGCGCGACAATCGCGACCTTGGAGAGGTCGCGCTCCGCGAAATCCACGTCGGCGCAGCCGGCAAAGGCCAACGGCACAAGCAGAGCCAGACGAGAAATCGCCTTCCGCACTAATCCTTGCATTGGTGACTCTCCTCAGCCATTCACCTGAAAGAAATGACGAACCCTTTGGGCGTCAGCACCGCCCGCAGAGTCATGGTCGAATCTCCGTTCTGCGTCCATGTCAGGGCCGCATTGTAGCCCCGTGGCGCACGAGAAATCGAAAACAGGTCCGCATAGGACGACGCCTCCGATGTCGGTATCGTGCAGACGGGGACGGCTATGTCGCGCTTGGCCGCGCCATCGCCATCGGACGCATCGAACACAATCGGAATCGCAGAGCTTGACGTGATGCTTGCATTCGTGAGATCCACCCCTCTTGCCGACATGCCTTCACCCGGCTGAGTCACTTTCAAACGCAGTGAAGTCCCCGAGGAAAAGGCCACATCCAGACCGGCAATCGCCGTTGAGGAAACAAATCCAAGCGAACCTGCCTCGACCTTGACCTGCGGACGCCCTGAAAGTCCGGACGCGACGGACGCCGTTCCTCCGAGCATGAGCGTGCCGGCGCCTTCCTTCACAAGCTTCTGTCCGAATGTAATCGGACTCGTCACGGTCGCGACCGCACCTTCCTCCACGCGCAGATAGGCGTTCGACGGGAAGAACCAGCCGCGGGTCGGCTCGTCGAACTCGGCCGTCGAAAGCAGCGTCAGGCGGCACTCGTTGTTGACCGTCAAGGCGTTGTAGGCTGCCTGCGGCAGCGCGCCGCCCAGATTCGACTGCGACGACACGCGAAGCGTGACATTCGAATACGGCCCCGGCTGGTACGGGGTCTCGAAATACGAGGCATACTTGTCCGCCACAGTCTGCCAACAATCCACCGTCATCTTGCCCTGAAACGCGGAATTGTCACCCGTCAGTTCGACTATACCGCACGGCAATGTCTTGTTCCATGACGAAGAACCCACCTCCGTATCCATCTGCATCGCCAACACTCCGTCTCCAGATATGTCGGAGTCAATAAACTGCGTGCACTTGTCGCCGACATTGAATTTCCACCCACAAGATGCCGTAGGGGTCTTCGTGCCTTCCTCCGTGCGCAGAACCTTGAGCGTTCCTCGAAGATGGTAAACTGTACCACTGCTCATCAGCCGCGTACGCCCGTTCCCGGCGAGTATGAGATTTGTTATCGTCATGTCGCGACTATCGGAAAATATCCCCATTGCCCCTGCGTAATGCATGAACGAATCGCCGGGAAACACATATGGATTCCCCGTACCGCGGATAATAAGATTTTTACCAGAATTATAGTACGCCTTGCCCTTTTGCGGATATTGTCCATCCGCCCAGAAATTTGCCGGGTCGGCAGCGCCCGTCCCATTAGGAATAAAACCGCAATTGGCGTAACTCATGCCATTTGTCACGGCGACAGTTTCCTTGTAGGAGAATCCAACTGTCTTTCCGCCGCCTTCGGCATCACGCACGACCCAGTTCAAGCCGGGGAAGATTCCTGTGGTGGCCTCGTGACCGTTTACAAGGGACGCCTTGCGCCCAGAATCGGCGACCGGGATAGATGAAAAATCAGGCAACCCTGCGGCCACGGCCTCGGCCGTCAGATTGAAAACTGGGTGAAATTCCTGCGCTGCAATCAAATTGCCGCTGAACGTCTGTGGAATGACCAATGCGCCAGGCTCCATTTCAAGTTTCTTCGTTATCTTGACCATCTGCGTCCCATTTGCCGCCGAAAGATTCAACACACCATTTTTCTGAATCGTAAGCGCCCCTATCTCAGATTGCCCCGACGAGGCGGTAAGCTGCAACATTGCATTTGTCGTGATTATCGCATGCCCGGCCATGTTATAGCGACCGCTTTTTGTCTTGAAGGTGAGATTCCTCCCCATGCGGAAGGTTCCGGTGAACCCTGACCAATCTTCCG
>JBGUVV010000452.1:0-23533 GCA_045220525.1 Kiritimatiellia bacterium | reverse complement strand
GGCAAAGCCGAAGAAGACCACGAGAATCGAGACCGTGACTCCCGCACCCGCCGCGCCGCCGAAGGTCGAAAAGCCAAAGGCGGAGCCGGTTCAGATGGTCACGAACCGCCACGGCAAGGTCGTGCAGAAGAAAAAGCCCGAGACCTACATCGACGCGGCGGGCGTGGAGCGTTATAAGAAGGGCAATGGACGCGTTCCGCTTGAACATCCCGAGAAATACCTTGTCAAGTCTGTCGTCCACCCGAACGCATATCCCGACTTCAAGCACGATTCAGAAAACGAGATTGCGAATCTCCTGACCATCGAGAGCGGCGGCATGATATTCGGCGACCGTGAATACGACAAGCGCTTCGAGCAGGACTTCGTCCAGGCGCTTATGGAGCCTATCAAAATCAACGAGGACGACAGCGATGAGGATCGCCGCATCAAGGAGAACGTCGAGGCGGCCAAGCGCGAAATCGCCGAGCGCATCAAGCAGGGCGAGAACCTCGGCGACATCCTTACTGCGGAGCGGGATGAGATTCGCCGCCTTGCGCAGTACAAGCAGCAGATGGAGGAGATATTCCACGAGCAGGTATCCACGGGGGAGATCAAGTCCGAGCAGGATCTGGACGACTTCTGCAAGGCCGTGAACACAATGCTTGAATCAAAGGGGATTGAGCCTTTCAAGATTTCCGGCCTCATGCGTCGCCGCCTTGGGCTTGACCGCGATAAGAGAAAGTCTGCTACTTCCAAGTAAATCAAGGAGAAATGCACTCATGAACATGAAAACCGTCTTGCTGGCCGCTTGCGCATTTGCGAGCGTCGCCGTCTTCGCCGCCGAGAATTCGGCGGCATCCACAAACGCCCCCGCAAAGGTGAAGCTCCCTCGCGGAATGAGGCGCTACGGCGGAATCATAAAGGTTCCGAATTCGCAGAAGGGGACCATAGTCGTCGTCAACGCGCAGAAGAAGCTTCCCATAGACAAGATTCGCGCGGGCATGGACGAGTTCGCGCAGATGCAGAAGTTCAACGTGAATTTTGTCGATGGCGAGGCCACGACGCCGGATAAGGCCTCTGCGGACATGGTGAAGATTGGCGCTGACGTTGCAGTGTTCATCCAGGAGAATCCCGAATCGTCTATTACGCTTCTCAATGCCCCCGAACAGCGCTGGACAATCCTCAACTACTCCGCCATTACAGCGGATGCGCGCAACGATGTGTTCGCCGCCGCCCGAATCCGCAAGGAGCTGATGAGGGGCTTCCTCTGCGCGGCCGGAGCGATGAACTCTCAGTACCAGGGCAGCATGATGGCCGCTATCAAGGAGCCGAAGGACCTCGACAAGATGCTTGAGGATCCGCCGATCGACGCAATCCAGAGGGCGATTGATTCGCTTAGGGTTTACGGTGTAACGCCGCAGGAGGTGACTACCTACAAGAAGGCCTGCCAGGAGGGCTGGGCCCCCAATCCGACGAACGAATGGCAGCAGGCCATTTGGAACGAGACCCGTCAGCTTCCGACGAAGCCTATCAAGATCGAGTTTGACAAGGCCAAGGGCAAGTAGCGGTTGAAGTTCACCTACCAATACAAGACGAGTGACGGGGTGCGGCATACGGGGCTGTATGCCGCACGGTCGAAGGCGGCCGTATATGACGAACTCCGCGCCAAGGGCATAAAGGCGTTTGGCGTGGAGATGGCGCCGGGGCTCCTAAACAGAATCGGCGGCGTCATTGGCTGGCGAATTGCCGTAATCGCCTTGCTTGGGCTCGGTTTTGTCGCCGCCTCGCTCGCCTACTTCCGCGAAAAAGCCGAAACGCCAGCGGTCGAGGATTCCGTCTTCCTTTCGAAAACGCGCCGCCAGATCATCGGAGATGCAGCCGTAATCGAGGCAGGCATAAAGAACGGTTGGCGCGATGTCTTCGCAGAGGAGGGCGAGCGGTTTCTCGCCTCTTTCGCCGTTCCCGGAGTGCCGGCGGGAGTCAGGGCTACCAACGTCGCCGAATTGGAGAAGTCGCTCTCGCGCGTCGTTTCGATCTCGCCCGACGACTCGATGGAGGCGAAGCAGATAAAGTCCATGGTCGAGGGCATGAAGGAAGAGCTTCGCGGCTATCTTGCGGAGGGCGGGACGATAGCCCAATACGGCGAAAGGCTCGTCGAGCGCCAGGAACAGGAGCTTTCATACTACAGGCGAATCAAGGAAGAAATCGAGAGCGCGGCGAAGTCGGGCATTCCCGAAGACGCGCTTGAGACCAAGTGGAAGGCCGGAAACGCCGAGCTTCGCAATATGGGGATCCGTCTTGTCCCGCTGCCGGGGGCGGGGGACTGAAGAAAATGTGATGTGAAGTTTTGCAAGAATTTACCGTTTATGGTATAATGTCAGCCAATACCGCAAACGAAACGACAATATCGAAACGAGGTGAAAAGATGGGCGAAGTAATCGGAGCCGGAGAACTGCACAAGGGCGTGAAGATTCTGATCGACGGGGAGCCGTGGGAAATCACGGAGTTCTCCTTCTCGAAGCCGGGCAAGGGCCAGGCGATCTACAACTGCAAGCTCCGCAACATGGTCACGGGCGGAGGCCAGTCGAGGAGCTACCGCTCCGGCGACAAGTTCGAGAAGCCCGAGCTTCTGCAGATGTCGGTGACCTACTCCTACGACGACGGCCAGGCTTTCGTCTTCACCGACGAGAATTTCGAGGAGATCCGGGTTTCCTACGACGTAATGGGCGACAAGAAATACTTCCTCATGGACGAGATGGAAGTGAAAGCCCTCTTCTTCAACGACAAGGTGATTGGCGTCGATCTTCCGCAGCTTGTCGAGCGCAAGGTCATCAAGGTGGAGCCCGGCGTGAAGGGCAACACGGCTTCCGGCAAGGTCACGAAGCCCGCCACGGTCGAAGGCGGCTACACTCTCGCGGTGCCTCTCTTCATCAACGAGGGCGACGTCATCCGCATCAACACGGAGACCGGCGAATACAACGACCGCACCTCGACGAAGTAGCCCCGTGGGAAGGCGGGAAGCGCTCTTCAATCTTCACTCCGGGTTCAGGCCCACGGGCGACCAGCCAGAGGCGGTTGCGGCGCTCTACGAGGGCCTGAAGCGCGGAGACGGGGGGCTCGTGCTGCAGGGCGTCACGGGCTCTGGCAAGACCTTCACCATGGCCAACCTCATTGCGAAGTGGAACAGGCCCACTCTCGTGATATCCCACAACAAGACCCTCGCGGCGCAGCTCTTTGCCGAGCTCAAGGAGTTCTTTCCCGAGAATGCGGTAGAGTATTTCATCTCCTACTACGACTACTACCAGCCCGAGGCCTACATACCCCAGACCGACACCTACATCGAGAAGGACGCGGCGATCAACGAGGAGATAGAGCGCTACCGCCTTGCGGCGACGAACGCCCTTATCGCCCGAAGGGACGTCATCGTAGTCTCGTCAGTCTCGTGCATATACGGCCTCGGCGAGAGCGACGAATACAGGGAGCTTACCGTCAAGGCGGAGGTCGGCGACACGCGCGGAAGGGGGCGGGTCGTCGCGGATCTCGTAGATGCGCAGTATTCCAGGAACGACTGGGAGTTTGCGCCTGGGACTTTCCGTGTGCGCGGCGACGTCCTCGACATATTCCCCGCCTACGAGACGAAGGCCGTGCGCCTCGAGTTCTTCGGTGACGAGATTGACTCCATAAGGGAGCTTGACCCGCTTACCGGCAAGTGCGGGGCTTCGATGCCGGCCGTAGTCATCACCCCGGCGAAGCAGTTCGTCATGGGGCGCGACCGCTTCGAGGCCGCGTTCGCGCGGATAAGGGCGGAGCTTGACGAGAGGCTTGCCTTCTTCGAGTCGAAAGGCAAGCTTCTCGAGGCGCAGCGCCTCAGGGAGCGCACGGAATACGACATCGAGATGATGAGCGAGCTTGGCTACTGCAACGGAATCGAGAACTACTCGCGCCCGCTCTCCGGCCGTGCGCCCGGTTCGCCGCCGGAATGTCTCATCGACTACTTCCCCGACGATTTCCTTACCATAATCGACGAATCGCCCGCGCCCATTCCGCAGATACGCGCGATGTACAACGGCGACCAGGCGCGAAAGACGAAGCTCGTCGATTTCGGCTTTAGGCTTCCGAGCGCGAAGGACAACCGCCCGCTTACCTTCGACGAGTTCAACGCGAAGACGGGGGCGATCGTCTATTGCTCGGCGACTCCGGGCGACTACGAATACTCGGTATCGAAGACTGTCGCGCGGCAGGTGATACGGCCTACGGGGCTTCTCGACCCTGCGGTAGAGGTGCGTCCGCTTTCTGGCCAGATAGACGACCTCATCCGAGAGATATCGACCCTTGGCGGCGACCGTGCGCTCGTAACCACTCTTACGAAGCGAAGCGCCGAGGACCTCGCAGGGTATCTCCACGACGCGGGGATACGAGTCGAGTATCTCCACTCCGACATCGACGCAATAGAGCGCGTCGGGATTCTCCGCCGCCTAAGGAAAGGCGAGTTCGACGTCCTCGTCGGCATAAACCTCCTTAGGGAGGGGCTGGATCTTCCGGAGGTCGCCCTTGTCGCGATCCTCGACGCCGACAAGGAGGGCTTTTTGCGCTCTACTACGTCGCTCCTTCAGACGGCGGGCCGGGCCGCGCGCCACGAAAAGGGCCGCGTGATTCTCTACGCCGACCATGAAACCGACGCGATGCGGGAGTTTATCGCAATCACGAAGTCCCACCGAGATCGACAGGAGGCCTACAACCGCGAGCACGGCATCGTGCCCCACACGGTTAAAAGGGCGGTCAACGAGTCGGCATACGTCTTCAGCGCCGGCAAGCCGGAAGCGGCGCGGAAGGGCGCGGGCGGCGCAGGGCCTACGGACGGCGCGGAGCTTCTTGAGGAGCTCACGCGGGACATGCTCAAGGCCGCCGACAATCTCGAGTTCGAGCGCGCTGCATATCTTCGCGACCAAATTAAGGCACTGAAGCGGAAAAAATGATATAATACTAACCTCATGAGATTGGCAAAACCAGTTATTGCATGTGTCATGTGCGCCTGTGCGGCCGCGTTCGCCCAGGAGCTGCGCCCGGTAGGCGCGGCAAACGGAGCGCATGCCGTTACCGACGCATTCCCCGGGTTCGACGTCGAGGGGGATGCGTTTTCGCCGGAGCGCAAGGAGCCGAGGTGGTTCTCGTTCATCACGGGGCCAAACCGCGACGACGCATCTTCGCAGCTCGAGTATTGCCGTTCGCTTGAGGCGGACGGATCGTTCTCGAAGGCGGCAAGGCAGTATGACGCGCTCGTCCGCGAATGGCCCACTTCGGCCGAGGCCCCCGTCGCGCAGCTGCGGCTTGCGGAAATACGCGAGACGAAGGACCTGGACTATGAAGAGGCCTTCACTCAGTATAGATACATGCTCGACTTCTTCTCCATGCAATGCGACTACAATGCCATTGCGGCAAAGCTCTACGAACTTGCGGGGAAGATGCGCGAGGAGGGGAAGACGATTATCTTCTTCCGCTTCAAGAACACCGTCGACGTTCGGCGGGCGTTCGAGTCTGCCGTCCTTCGGGCTCCGGGAGCGCCGTGGGTCCCTGCGGCGATGCTCACCATCGCGGACCTGCGCGAGGAGGAGGGCAAGGACGAAGAGGCCGTGAAAGTCTATGAAAACCTGAGGAACATCCACCATGGCTCCAAGGAGAGCGATATCGCGTGCTTCCGCGAGGCTACCGCCCGCATGAGAATCATCAGGGAATACAGCTACAACAGGGAAAGGTGCATCGACACTCTCTCGTTCCTCGAGTCCGCCGTGAAGACGTGCGATAGGGCATATGTCGAGACGATCGAGGGATACATTTCCGAAACGAGGTCCATGCTGGAGGAAGAGGCGTATCGCTCCGCGAAATTCTACGACGGCAAGATGCGCACCCGCCGTTCGGCTATCAACGCATACGGCCGATTCCTCTCGGAATTTCCAGACGGCGTCCACGCCGCGGAGGCGAGAGCGCGCCTTGAAGAACTGAAAGGAGAAGAGAAGAAATGAGGCTGAAGTCTTTTTGCAGATGCGTCCTGCCCGTGCTTGCCGCGGCAATCGCCCAGGGGTGCGCAAGCGAATATTCGTGGCGCTCGTCCGTCCCGTCCGACATGCGCACGGTCGCGGTTCCGACTTTCAGGAACGAGTCTGACGTGCAGGAGATAGGCTCGCTGATGGCCGGCCAGCTGGCGAGGGAGTTCCAGCGGGAGGGGTCTTTCAAGGTGCGTAGCGTGGGGGACGCCGCCCTTGAGATCCAGGGTGTAGTAAAAAGCGCAAGTTCGACGGTCGCGGCCTACGACAGGCGCAGCGGATTGCGCGTTTCGTCTTACGACATGACGGCGACCGCAGACGTCTCCGTAATAGATAAGAGGAGCGGCAAGGTACTGATCAACAACCGTCCGTATTCGGCGACCGCGAGCTTTGCGGCGATGCAAGACTCCAGCACGGCCGAGCGTGATGCGTCCGGCAGGGTCGCCGAGGCGCTTGCGGCGCAGATCGTGGACGACGTATTGAACCTAAAGTTGTGACCAGGAGGATTCCCGTGAACGAAGTACATGCAGCGATAGAGCTCAAGATCACGCCGCAGAGAGACTGCGGGTTCGGGCGCATAGCTGAGAAGGTCTCCCGCTTCGAGCAAGTCGAGGCGTGCTTCCTCATGAGCGGGGGGTACGACCTGCTCCTCTTCGTCAAGGGCGATTCGCTTCAGGACGTCGCCCAGTTCGTCGCGCAGGACATCTCCACGATCGAGGGAGTACTTTCTACGGCTACCCATTTCATGTTAAAGACCTACAAATCCGGCGGCGTCGCCGGGCAGATACGCGAAGACAGGCTGGAGGTTTCGTAAAATGGCGGTTGACTTGGCCCAGAAGGCGCAGAATTTCACGAACAGGGGTCGCCAGGCCCTTGAGACAGGCAAATACGAGCTCGCGGTCGACATGCTCATGGAGGCGGTCTCCGCCGCTCCCGACGTCCTGGAGACGCGCAAGCTTCTCCGTGCGGCCCAGATCGCAAACTTCCGCAGGAACGGCAAGGCCGGTTTCGGCGCGAAGCTCGGCTACATGATGGCGCGGCAGAAGATCATGGGGCTTGTGAAGAAAGGCAAGGGCGCGGAGGCGATGGCCGAGGCGGAGAAGCTTCTTTGCCAGAACCCTCTCGACCCCGACAACATCGAGGCGGCCGTAAAGGCGGCGGAAGCCGCAGGCAAGGCGGATTGCGCCGCGATATCCGTCGAGGCCGCATACGAGTGCTCGAACCGCGATCCCTCGCTTCTCGAGCGCGTCGCGACCTACTACACGATGGCCAAGCGCTGGGACAAGGCGCGCGACGCATACCGCAAGCTTTCCGAGCTCAAGCCAGGCGACCAGAGGGTGATGCAGCTTTTGAAGAACGCCGAGGCCCAGGCCACGATGAACTCCGGCTGGGTCGAGACGGCCGGAAAGAAGGGCGGCTTCCAGAACCTCATCGCCAACAAGGAGCAGGCGGCGAAGCTTGACGCGGCGAACAAGGCGGTCGTCACCGGCGACGACGCAGAGCTGCTCATCAAGGAGAAGCTCGCGCAGATCGAGGCGGAGCCCAAGAACATGAACGCCCGCCGTGCGCTCGCGCGAATCTACGTGCAGGGCAAGCGCTACTACGAGGCGATAGAGGTCTTGCAGCAGGCGATAGAGGTCTCCGGCACGATGGACCCGGAGCTCGACAGGATGCTTTCCCAGACTACGGTGCAGTACTACGACCAGCAGATCGAGGCCCTCAGGGCCGAGAACCGCGAAGAAGAGGCGCTGCAGATGGAGAGCGACCGCAACCAGTTCGTCTTCGACGATCTCGCAAGCCGCGTCGAGCGCTATCCAAACGACCTCCACCTGCGCTTCGAGCTGGGCAAGGTCTATTTCGAGAACGGCTACTACGACGACGCGCTCACCCACCTCCAGCTTGCGCAGAAGAGCCCGAAGGACAGGCTCTGGGCCCTTTACTACCTCGCGATGTGCTTCCTCAGCCAGGGCCAGACCGACATGGGCGTCATGCAGCTTGAGACTGCGCGCGACGCGCTGCCGACGATGGACGAGCTCAAGAAGAAGGTCGTATACCAGCTCGGCCTTTGCGCAGAAGAGGCCGGAGACCTTGAGAAGGCATACCA
The DNA here is from genome assembly GCA_045220525.1 of Kiritimatiellia bacterium. Lineage (GTDB taxonomy): Bacteria > Verrucomicrobiota > Kiritimatiellia > RFP12 > UBA1067 > UBA1067. The sequence goes on along the minus strand of JBGUVV010000452.1, from coordinate 15,409 downwards.
ATACTACAAGGACGTATATTCCACCGACGTTGGCTTCGAGGACCTCTCCGAGAGGATGCTCGCCGTCAGCCAGGCTATGAAGAGCGCTAAGTGAAGGCGGTGGAGGGGTGGCAGCCCCAAGGAGAGTCGAACTCCTCTACCAAGCATGAAAAGCTCGTGTCCTAGCCGATAGACGATGGGGCCTTGTCGCAAAAACTTGAGTAGTATATCAAAGAGATGACCGAGCGTCAAGCCTACATTGCGTTCAATCTTACGGAGCGCGTCGGCCCCGCGACTCTTTCTGAGCTCGTGAAGAATACGGACGGCTCGGTCGCGGCAGCGTGGGAATCCTACCCGCGCAAGGTCGCTCGCTCCGGCGGAGAGGTGGACTGGGAGCGCGAGGAGGAGCTTGCCCGCAAGCACGGCGTGGAAATCGTCACCATGGCCGACGCCGCTTACCCTGAAATCCTCCTTGGCGCTCCGGGAGCTCCGCTCGTCCTTTACGTGAAGGGCGATGTTTCTGCGCTTTCGAGGCCAGCGATTGCGATGGTCGGGACTCGCCGCGCGACGACTTACGGGCTTGGAATCGCAAACCGCCTTTCCTACGACCTTGCGACAGCCGGATGGTCGATAGTCTCTGGCCTTGCAGTCGGGATTGATGCGGAGAGCCATCGTGGGGCGCTTGCCGCGGGCGGAGTTACAGTCGGCGTGATAGGCTCCGGCCTCGACAAGTTCTATCCAGAGGAGAACCTTGAGCTTGCGAGGGAGATCGCGCGTGGTCGCGGAGCCGTGGTAAGCGAGTTTCCGTTCGGCCGCCCCGCCGACACTACGACTTTCCCGATACGAAACCATGTCGTCGCCGCGCTCGCGAGGGGCGTTGTCGCCGTTGAGTCGCCTCTTAGGTCCGGGACGATGATAACGACTTCCATAGCCGCCGACCTGGGGCGCACCGTCATGGCGGTTCCCGCTCGCATCGACGCGCGTATGTCCGCAGGGTGCCTTAAGCTCATACGCGATGGCGCGGTTCTCGTCCGGAACGCCGACGACATAATAGAGGCCGTAGGGCCGATTGGCGAGTTCCCGGGCATCGGCGCAAAGCCTGCAGATGGGCGGCGGGCGGCTTCGCAGGACAAGGACCCCGAGAGCCCGAAATACAGCGTGGAAGAGGCTCTTGTGATGACGCATGTCGATTCAGAGGGTATATCGATAGACGATCTCGTCAGCCTCACAAAGCTTCCAGTTGAAAAAGTCTCGTCTATTGCCATGGCGCTTCGCATCAAGGGGTTTGTTCGTTTCCTTCCGGGAAACCGCATTTCCCTATTGACGCAAAGACGTTGATTTTGATATACTTCACTCTCAAACATACAAGGCCAGGTTAGCACAGTTGGTAGTGCGGCTCATTCGTAATGAGCAGGTCGGGGGTTCGAGTCCCTTACCTGGCTCCAAAATGGCGGGAGTAGATCAATTGGTTAGATCAGCAGATTGTGATTCTGCGGGTTGCGGGTTCGAGTCCCGTCTCCTGCCCCAGTTGAGACATTAGAGAGAGGCAAGAGAGATGACGATAATCGAGGCGCTGGTCGGGTTGCAGGAAGTGGACGGGCGGATACGCGAGCTTGAGAACGAGCTCAACGACTTGCCGCATCGCAAGGCTCTTGAGACGGCTCGTCTTTCGGGCGTCTCCGCGGACCTCCTCGCGGCGAAGGCGGGTCTTGCGCAGGCGAACGAGCGCGTCAGCGGCTTGGAGGCCGACGCGGCCTCGCTCAAGGAGAAGATTCACCAGCTCAAGACGGCGCAGGCGGGGCTTAAGTCCAACAAGGAATACCAGCAGTACGCGATCCAGATCGACCTCGTCTCGCACGATCTCGAGGCAACAGAGAACAACCAGCTCGCCGCGATGGACGAGCTTCCGTCGGCAAAGGCGAGGATCGACGAGGCGCAGGCGAAGTACGATGCCGAGAAGAGCGGGGTCGACGGCTTTTGCGCCGAGATCGACGAGCGCATCGCGGCGGTCCGCGCCGAGCTCGAGGAGGCGCAGAAGGAGCGCGCCGAGAGGGTCAAGGACGTCAACGACCCTAAGTTCCTCCTCTACTACGAGCGCCTTCGCACGAAGCGCTGGCCGGTCGTCGTAGCCCTTACGCACGACGGCGTGTGCGACGGGTGCCATCTTCTCCAGCCGCCGAGCGTCGGGCAGCTTGCCGACGCGAACGCGAAGAACGGCGAGGCCGGGAAGCAGCAGGGTATCGTCGCATGCACGATGTGCGGGCGCATCCTCTATCGCGCCTGACATCCGCGCAAGTTGGTTATTTGAAATTTTCTCCTGAAGCGACGCGCGAGCGACCGGTCGCTGCCGCAAGGCAGAGGAAAGTCCGGACTCCACAGGGCGGGGGACCCGGCCGCAAGGTGCGGGAGGCGCGTGGAAAACGCGCGCCATGGAAAGCGCCACAGAAAACAGGTAGCCGCCCGTCCGCCGGCTCGTCCGGCGGCGGAGGTGATAGTGAAAAGGCGGGGCAAGAGCCCACCGTGCCGTTCGAAGCGACGGCTGCAAGGCAAGCCCTCCCCGGAGCAAGATCAAATAGGGAACCGACCGGCTGCCCGTCGGGCGGTGCGCCGAGAGGCGCGCCTGAGGTTTCGGGTTGATTGCGTTAGATGAATGATCGGACCCTCCTTCGCCCTTTGGGTTACGGAGGGGAACAGAATCCGGCTTATTCGCCGCGCGTCGCTTCAGGAGAAAATGGTATAATACGCTTTATGAAACTCGATCCTACAACTATGAAGGACTGGCAGGTCGCAGAGGCCGCCGAGTCGGAAATGAAAACGGCCGCCGAACTTGCGGCTGGGCTTGGCCTCCGCGAATGCGAGTGGGAGGCCTACGGAAGGCACCTTGCGAAGATAGACGTCGCGAAGGTGCTGAAGAGGCTTGGCGGCGGCGACGCCTCCGCCGCGCCGAAGCGCGCGAAGTACATTGACGTGACCGCCATAACGCCGACGGCGCTCGGCGAAGGCAAGACGACCACGACGATAGGCCTCGTCGAAGGGCTCGGTCGCCTCGGGAAGAGCGTGATCGGCTGCGTGCGCCAGCCTTCGGGTGGGCCGACGTTCAACATAAAGGGCTCTGCCGCGGGCGGCGGGCTTTCGCAGGTGATTCCGCTCTCGTCGCTTTCGCTCGGGCTCACGGGCGACATCGACGCGATAACGAACGCCAACAACCTCGCGATGGTCGCGCTCAACTCCAGGATGCAGCATGAGCGCAACCACGACGACGCGTGGCTTGCGGAGAGGGGGCTAAAGCGCCTCGACATCGACGAGAACAGGATACAGTTCCGCTGGGCGATGGACTTCTGCGCCCAGGGGCTGCGCAGCATTGAGATTGGCCGCGGCGGAAAGCTCGACGGCTTCAAGTGCGATTCCGGGTTCTACATAACGGTCGCTTCTGAGGTAATGGCGATACTTGCCATGTCGGCGGACCTCAAGGACCTGCGCGAGCGCCTCTCGAGGATTATCGTCGCCTATTCGAAGTCCGGCGAGCCCGTGACGACGAAGGACCTCGAAGTCGACGGCGCGATGTGCGCGCTTCTCGTAAACGCGATCAAGCCGACCCTCATGCAGACGATAGAGGGGCAGCCCGTCCTTGTGCACGCGGGGCCTTTCGCCAACATCGCAATCGGCCAGAACTCCGTCGTCGCCGACAGGCTCGCCTGCGCACTCGGCGACTACGTTGTCACGGAGAGCGGATTCGCGAGCGACATGGGCTACGAGAAGTTCTGGAACATAAAGTGCCGCTGCTCGGGCTTGAAGCCAGACGCGGTAGTGCTCGTTGCGACTGTCCGCGCCCTCAAGGCGCATGGCGGGGCTCCCAAGGTCAAGGCGGGTCTTCCCATCGATCCCGTCTATACGACCGAGAACCTCGACCTTCTCGCCAAGGGCTGCGACAACCTCCTTGCGCACATCGACATCATACGGCGCTCCGGCGTGCAGCCGGTGGTCTGCCTCAACGCGTTCCACACCGACACCCAGAAGGAGCGCGACCTCGTGAGGTCGATGGCCGAGAAGGCGGGCGCGGCGTTTGCCGTTTCCGACCACTGGCTCAAGGGCGGCGAAGGGGCCATCGAGCTTGCTGAGGCCGTCATGAAGGCCTGCGACGCGCCTAACAGCTTCGAATTCCTTTGCGATCTCGCCGAGCCCCTCAAGGACAGGATCGAGAAGCAGGTCAAGGAAGTCTATGGCGGCGACGGCGTTGATTTCGAGCCGGAGGCACTTGCGAAGCTGGAGCGCTACCAGGCGGATCCGGAGATCTCGAAGCTTCCTGTCTGCATCGCCAAGACTCAATACTCTCTCTCGCACGACCCCAACCTCCTCGGACGGCCGAAGGGCTGGCGCATGCCGGTCAAGGACGTCCTCATCTATCGCGGGGCTGGGCTCCTCGTGCCGGTCGCAGGCGAGATCAAGCTTATGCCGGGGACTTCCGCGTCCCCCGCGTATCGCAGGATAGACGTCGACGTGGAGACGGGAAAGGTGCGCGGGCTCTTCTGATGGAACCCGGGCAGATGTCGGCCGCCGCCTCGAAGCGAACGCTTCTCGTGGGCTACAAGGCGCAGGACCTCAACGCGGAGCTTCTTCGCGGCGAGGTCCTCTGCCACACCCTCGACATCTACCACAGCCACGCCATAGAGAAGACGTGGGGGGCGAAGACGGTCTGCTCCGCGCATCTGCCGGAAGGCCCGTGGGACGTAATCAAATACCGCACCGGGCCCGCCCTCATGAGCGGCGAGCTTTCACTGGACCTTCTTCAGGAGGTGGCGGGGCTTTCGCCGGGCGCGAAGCTCTGGGGCGGGCGCGGGCGCTCGCCAGAGGTCGAGCTTGACTTCGTGGGCAAGGAGCGCGACAGAAACGCTCTTCTCGAAAAGATAAGGGACAAGCCCGAGCGCAGGCGAGACTTCTCGGCAAAGTGGTTTGCGTCTGTGCCAGGCGGCCCGAAGATGGAGTTCACGTCTTTCCCCGGGTGCTTCTGCCACAGGCGACTTGACGAAGGGGGGCTTGCGCTCGCGGAGGTCGTGGCGAGGGACCTTGCCGCACGCGCCGCCGCTGGCGGCCGCATAAGGCTTCTCGACATGGGCTGCGGCTGCGGCCTTGTAGGGCTTCTTGTCGCTTCGGCGGTGAAGGGCGTATCGCTCGTGATGGTCGATTCGCACAGCCGCGCCGTGGAGGCTGCGGAGGTCAACGCGAAGGCGTTTGGGGCGGATGCTCAGGTTGTCCTTTCCGACGACGGGACGCCCCCGGAGATGGACGGCTCGTTCGACGTGTTCGTCGGGAATCCGCCGTATTACAGCGACTACCGCATAGCCGACGTCTTCCTTGCGACTGCGGTGAGGGCTTTGAAGACAGGCGGCACGTGCTACACGGTCGTCAAGAACGACGCGGGCCTCAAGCCTGTGCAGGAGCGCCATTTCCCGTCTGTGTGCGTGGTGCACAGGAGGGGCTACTGCGTGCTTAGGTCCGTGAGGGGAGAAGGGAGGGCTCGTCAATGTTGAACTTTGGCTTTAGGCGTTTCAAGCTTTTCGATGCGTTCGGGATACCGGTCTATCTCGACTGGTCGACGATATTCCTCGCGCTCATGTTCCTGCAGTGCGGCGATCTCCTTCTGGCGGTCGGCCTTGCCGTCATCCTCCTTGCGTCGATAGTGATGCACGAGCTCGGCCATTCCCTGACGGCCAGGGCGTTTGGCTGCTCAACGCGCGACATAACGCTTACCGTCATAGGCGGATGCGCGTCGCTTGAGAGGATGCCCTACAAGGCTTGGCAGGAGCTTCTCACCGCTGCGGCAGGGCCCGCCGTGAGCTTTGTTCTGGGCATTCTGCTCTTGGTCGTTTCCGCTTTCGTTCCAGGCGGCAACATGCTCGGCATAGCGCTTTGGTGTGGCGGGCAGATAAACATCGGCCTTGGTCTTTTCAATTTGCTGCCGGGGTTTCCGATGGACGGCGGGCGCATATTCCGCTCCCTCGCAAGGTTCTTCATGACGCGCGCAAAGGCCACTTACTACGCCATGATTGTTGGCCGTGTTTCCGCCGCGTTTTTGGTGCTTGGGCCTCTTCTCGGCATCACGCACATCTGGATAATCCCCATCGGCGGCTCGTTCATCATGCGCGCGCTTATCGCCTGGATGATATGGCAGGAAGGATGGCGCGAGTATCTCATTGCGAGGGAGGAAGAGGACTTCAGGCGGTGGACCCAGGCGGATTTCAACGCGAGGGTGTCCCCGCCTCCGTATGGAAGGTGACGGGGCTTAACACGAAGGAAACTAACCATGGTAAAACATCAGCTTTTCATTGGCGCGGCGCTTCTTGCGGGAGTCGCAATAGGCTATTTCGTCCGTCCTTCGGAAGAGGCGCCCACCGCGGCGGAGAGCGTCAAGGAGGCTCAGTCCGCGAAGCCGAAGAAGGAATCGGATCCGTCGGTCGCCGAGCTTAAGTCTCGCATCGCGGACTTGGAAAAACGCCTTTCCGCCGTTCAGGTCGCCGAGGAGACGTCTCCGCGCGAGGCAGCGCCTGCGCCAGATGAGGGCCGCCCCTCGCCCAGGTTCTCCCTTGAGGAACTCAAGAAAAACGACCCCGCCCGCTATGTGCAAATCACCAACGGAATCGCAATGATGCGCCGCCGCCACCGCGAAGGGCAGCAGGCGAAGCTCGATTTCCTCGGCTCGATAGATGTCTCGGGAATGGGCAGCAAGGCGAGAAGGACGCATGAGCGCTTTCAGGACCTCATAGTGACCCGCGACGCAATCGAAGAGTCGCTTGGCGCCGAGGGGCTTTCCGACGAGGAAAGGCGCGAGATCTTTGGCAAGCTGCATGAAAACGGAGAGGAGATGCGCAAGCTTGCCGCGGAGGAGCGGAGGAACCTTCTTAAGGAGATTGCAAAGACGATGGGGCTTGAGGGGGAGGCTGCGACTGACTTTTCCGAGACTATCCGCGAGGTCGTGAACGCCACGGAGTCATTCGGCTTTGGCCCGCGCGGCTTCGGCGGTCCGCGCGGCGGGCCAGGGGGCCGTTCCGGAAGGGGCAGGTGATGGACGTAAAGATCGAGGAAAGTTGGAAGAAGGTCCTGTCCGACGAGTTCGAAAGCGAATACTTCGCAAAGCTTGCGGCGTTCGTCAAGGATGCGTATTCGAGGGGAGTCGCCTATCCGCCCGGGAAGTTTATCTTCGAGGCTTTCAACCGCACCCCGTTCGACAAGGTGAGGGTCGTCATCCTCGGGCAGGATCCCTACCACAACCCCGGGCAGGCGCATGGGCTTTGCTTTTCCGTCCCTCACGGGGTGGAGCTCCCGCCTTCCCTTGTGAACATCCGCAAGGAGCTTGAAGCCGAGTATCCGGGCGGCGGGTTTGCCCAAAGGAGCGGCGATCTTTCCGGCTGGGCGGACCAGGGGGTCTTGCTCCTTAACGCCACGCTGACGGTCTCCGGCGGCGCGAACGCCGCGGGCTCGCACCAGGGGCGCGGCTGGGAGACGTTCACGGACGCAGTGGTGCGGCGACTTGCCGAGAGGCGCAGCAATCTTGTCTATATGCTCTGGGGATCCTACGCGCAGCGGAAGGCCGCGTTCGTCGACAGGCGCGAAAACCTCGTGCTTGAATGCGCCCATCCCTCTCCGCTTTCGGCGCATCGCGGCTTTTTCGGCTGCGGACATTTCCGCAAATGCAACGAATACCTTGCCGCGCACGGATCCGCGCCGATAAAGTGGTGACCGCCCGAGAGGCCGATTCTTTGGTATAATATCCAGGAGTGAAAAAAAAGATAGCCATACTCGGGGCAACGGGATCGATCGGAAGAAACGCGGTCGATGTCGTCTTGTCGCACCCAGACGAGTTGCAGGCTGTCGCGCTTTCCGCCCTTAGTTCCAGGGAAGAGTGCGGGGCTCTCGCGCGGAAGCTTGGCGCGAAGGCGTATGTCGGTGAGGATTCGGCGATTCGCGCCGTGGAGGAATGCGACGCCGACTTGTGCCTTGTGGCAACGGTGGGGGCATCGGGGCTCAAGCCGACGCTCGCGGCAATCGAGAAGGGGATGGATGTCGCGCTCGCCACGAAGGAAGTCCTCGTGATGGCTGGCGAAGTCGTGATGGAGCGCGTGCGCCGCCGCGGGGTCTCCCTTACGCCCATAGACAGCGAGCACAGCGCGATCTTCCAATGCCTGCAGCCTTACAGCTGCGGCGCAAAGCCGCAGGGCCTTTCGAAATTGACTCTCACGGCTTCCGGCGGCCCGTTCCTCGACTCGCCTGCCGATCTTTCGTCCGTCACGCCGGACATGGCCCTCTCGCATCCGCGCTGGAAGATGGGGCCGAAGGTGACGGTAGATTCGGCGACGATGGTCAACAAGGGCTTTGAGATAATCGAGGCGAGGTGGCTTTTCGACGTTCCGCCGGAGAGGATATCGGTAGTGGTGCATCCAGAGTCCGTGGTGCACAGCCTCGTCACGTTCGACGACGGCGCGACGCTCGCACAGCTTTCGCCTCCCGACATGCGCATTGCGATCCAGTATGCTCTTCTCGCCCCAAGCCGCGTCGCGGCGGTTCGGGAAAGCCTCGATCTTGCGCGTCTCGGGTCGCTGACGTTCCGCGAGCCGGACGAGAGCCGCTTCCCGTGCCTTGCCATTGCGCGCGAATCTCTGCGCATCGGCGGCTTGGCCCCGGCCGCGCTTTCGCTTGCGGACGAGTCCGCGGTAAGGGACTTCCTCGAAGGGCGCATCCGCTTCACCGACATTCCAGCCATTCTTGAAAAGGCAATAGAAAAACCGGAAACATGGATATCATCGTTACAGCAGTTTATATAGCGGCATGCGTCCTCCTCTTCGCGCTTGCGATCATAGTGCACGAGTTCGGGCACTTCATCGTGGCCTTGAAGCTCGGCCTTCGCGTGGAGGCCTTTTCGGTCGGCTTCGGCCCCGTGCTTTGGAAGTACAAGAGGAATGGAGTCGAATACCGCCTTTCTGCGATTCCGCTCGGAGGCTACGTCTCGATACCTGACGTCGATCCAGAGGGCACGAAGGCCCTGGAAGGCGGGGGCTCTGGCGAAGAGGGGCCTGTCGTGCGCATCGCGCCGTGGAAGGAGATTGCGGTCGCGGTCGCGGGCCCTGCGATGAACATTGTCTTCGCCGTCGTGCTGGCCGTTGCGATATCGTTGGCCCCCGGCGCGAAATTCGGGCAGCTTCCGTCGATCATCGGCGGCACGGTTCAGGGAGGCCCCGCCGAGCTCGCCGGAGTCAAGGAGGGCGACCGCATCGTGGCCGTCGGAGGCAGGGCCGTTTCGACTTGGGCGGAGATGCAGACGGAGGTCCAGATTTCCGGCGGCAAGGCGGTGGATTTCTCGATAGTCCGCGACGGCGTGGAGCTGCCGCCGATCAAGATCGCGCCGGAGCGCGACGAGATTACTGGCGCGTTCTTCATAAAGGCGTATTCGACGACGAACAGCGCGGGCGCCGCCATGTGGATGCCGGCGAGGAGCCCCCTTAAGCAGCTTGCATGGGACGCGGGCTCCATATTCCGCGTCTTGGAGGGCCTTCTTACTCCGCGCGAGGCGAAGGCCACGGCCGGTGCGCTCGGCGGTCCTGTCATGATTGCGGAGAGCATCTACAAGTCCATGAGGCGCAGCCCGTGGGACGGGCTTGGGTTCCTAAGGTTCGTCAACGTGAACCTCGCCATCCTCAACCTTCTTCCGATACCAGTTCTCGACGGCGGGCTCATAATGTTCTCGCTCTTTGCGCTTATATTCCGCAGGCGGCTGCCTGACTGCGTAGTCAAGTATTCGTCGCTTCTTTTCATGGTCGCCCTCATGGGGCTTATGGGGCTTTTGATCGTCAAGGACAGCTGGAGAAGCTGGAAGATGCATACGAGAGAGCCTGCCGTAGAGAAGTCGGCGGAGGCGGATTCAGGGAATGACGCGAAAGACTCGAGAGATTAAGGTCGGAAGCGTCGTTGTCGGCGGTGGTGCGCCGGTAAGCGTCCAGACCATGGCGACGGCCGATCCGCATGACGCGGAGGCGTTGCTTGCTCAGACCCTCAGGTGCGCGGAGGCGGGCTGCGACATAATCCGCTTCGCCGTTCCAGACGTGGAGTCGGCGGCCGTCCTCGGCGAGGTGAGGCGCCGTTCGCCGATTCCCGTCGTCGCGGACGTCCACTTCGACCACAGATGCGCCCTCGCTGCAATCGCAAACGGTGCGGACGCCCTGCGCCTCAACCCGGGCAACATAAACTCTCGCGAAAAGGTGCGCGAAGTCGCGGCGGCTGCAAAGGCACGCGGCATTCCCATCCGGATCGGGGTGAACGGCGGCTCGCTTGAAAAGGGCGAGACGCTCGTCTCGTCTGCGCTAAAGAACCTCGCCGTTCTCGAGGGCGAGGGATTTTTCGACGTAGTCCTTTCGGTGAAGGCATCTGACGCTGTAAAGACCGTGGAGGCGTGCCGCGAGCTTGCGGGGCAAACCGACTGCCCGCTTCATCTTGGCGTCACCGAGGCGGGAACGCTCATTCCCGGGGCCGTCCGCAATTCCGTCGCGCTTGGCATCCTGCTCTCAGAGGGCATAGGCGAGACGATCCGCGTGTCGCTTACCGCGAAGCCGGAGAAAGAGGTTAAGGTCGGTCTTGAAATTCTGCGGTCGCTTGGGCTCAGGTCTCCTGGGCCAGCCGTCACGAGCTGCCCCACGTGCGGGCGCACGAAGGTCGATGTGGTTCGGATGGCGACGCAGGTCGAGGAGGCCCTTGAAACGCTCTCGCGCGACCGTGCGCCAGGCTCCGGCCCTCTCGCCATGCCGAAGGTCGCGGTGATGGGGTGCGCAGTGAACGGCCCTGGGGAGGCGAAAGGCGCAGACATCGCGCTTTGCGGCGGCGACGGAGAATTTTTGTTGTATGTAAAAGGCGTTCCTGTAGGAAAAGTGTCCGAGGGCGACGCCGTAGGAAAGGTGGTGGAATATGCGCTTCGTATGCGATAACCTTGCTGTGATCTTTGTCGCAGCCCTGACTTCTCTTCTGGCCTGGCTGTATGGCGGAACGCGGACCGACGTAATTGTGACGTCAGTCCCATGGATGCTATTATTCATGTTCGAGCTGATACTCGTCTTCCCGCAGAAGGCGCGCGGCGAATCCACGGGGGACGCGAGGGAGCGTGTCTGGTCCGCCATGAAGAAGGACCCTCTCGTGTGGACGGCCCTCGGGTTCCTTGCGCTTATGGCCATCCCGTTTGCGAACAACGGCCTTTGCGTGAACTGCGACCGCGACCTCATAGCCCTTGGCCACAGCCCGGAGCCTCCTGTCGGCTTCATTCCCTTCTGCGTCGACAGGCATCTCCACCTTGGAGTCTTCCTGTGGTTTGCGGCGGCTTTCGCGGGCATGATCGCGACGAAGCACTGCCTCAGGAGGCGGGGCAAGAGGCTTATGCTCGGTATGGTCGTCTGGAACGGCTTTGCGCTTGCGATCCTCGGTTTCGTACAGGCCGCGACAGGCGCGGAAGGCCCGCTCTGGCAGAAGATTGTCAATGTCGCCAACGCCAAGGACTTCTTCTCTACGTTCGGCTATCCAAACATGGCGGGAGACTACTTCACCTCGCTTTTCGCCATTTCCATTGCGCTCTGGAGACGCTCTGTTGACGATGCCGCCTACGAGCGCAGGAGCAACAGCGCCGACATGAAGAAGTCCGCGCACGGCATGTTCTGGCGCAAGCACCTCTACCTCGTGCCTGCTGCGATAATGTTCTTCGCCGCCGTAAACACCCTCTCCCGCGCGGCGATAATGCTCGTCACGCTGCTTCTTGCCGTGGCCTTCGTCCATGCGTTCATCTCGTTCACCCATCCGCTGAAGCGCAGCGAGAGGGTTCGCCGCGGGACGATCGCCCTCGGGTGCGTCGCCCTCGTCGCGTTCTTTGCCATAGCGTCCCTGCCCGACGATGTGCAGCGCGAAGTCGATACGATAGACGCAACGGAGGTGCTGACGCGCGTCACGGGCAAGGGCCAGTACCACGTCCGCGTGGCGACGGCGATATGGAAGGACCATCTGCTCTTCGGCATCGGCGGCTGGGGCTACAAGCACTTCTGCGTTCCCTACATGACCCCCGACGAATACAAGCAGCTTCAGGTCGTGGGCGGCATAAACGTCCACAACGACTACCTTCAGTTCCTTGCCGAGCACGGCATTGTCGGAGTCGGCGCGCTCCTTGCGATACTGCTGATGCTGCTCGCGCCGGTCGTGGCGTCGTGGAAGTCCCTTGCCGCTGCCGCGAGGTTCACCGACGCGAAGAAGGCCCCTCCGAAGCCGACGGCCCTTTTTGCGCTTCCGGCTCCGGCGTTCATGATCCTTGCCGGAGTAACGGCCACGTTCATCCACAGCTTCGGCGACTGCCCGCTGCGCTCGCCCGCCGTGTTGACGCTTCTTTTCGTGTCGCTTGCCGCGATTCCAGGTTTTTTGCCAAAGAAGGAGACAGAGTAAAATGCTGCACGTAAACGAAAACTATGCGAAGGTAAAGCCAACATACCTTTTCGCCGAGATCGCCCACAGGGTAGCCGCCCACCAGTCCGCGCGCCCCGGGGCCAAGATAATCCGCCTTGGAATAGGCGACGTCACCGAGCCGCTTGCGCCAAGCGTCATAAAGGCGATGCACGCGGCCGTCGACGACGAGGCCGGGCGCGAGAATTTCCACGGCTACGGCCCTGAGCAGGGCTATGCGTTCCTGCGCGAGAAGATAGCCAAGTTCGACTACAACGAGCAGGGCATCGACATCCGCCCCGACGAGATCCTCGTCTCCGACGGCGCGAAGTGCGACTGCGGCAACATCCAGGAGCTCTTCGGCCCCGATGTCAAGATCGCAGTCGGCGATCCCGTCTATCCCGTCTATGTCGATACGAACGTCATGGCTGGGCGAGACGACATCCAGCTTCTCCCCTGCACCGCGGCAAACGGCTTTGTGCCTGGGCCCGACGGCTGCACGGCGGACGTTGTGTATCTCTGCTACCCGAACAACCCGACTGGCGCCGTTGCGACGCTCGCCCAGCTCCAGGAGTGGGTCGACTGGGCCAACGCAAGGAAGAGCCTCATTCTCTTCGACGCCGCCTACGAGGCGTTTATCCGCACACCGGGAATCCCGAGGTCGATCTTCGCCTGCAAGGGCGCGCGCACGTGCGCAATGGAATTTAGGTCGTATTCCAAGACGGCGGGCTTCACGGGCCTCCGCTGCGGATATACCGTAGTCCCCGAGGAGCTTTCGGCCTACGACTCGAAGGGCGCCCCCGTTCCGCTAAAGCCCATGTGGACGCGTCGCCAGACGACGAAGTTCAACGGCGCAAGCTACATCACCCAGCGTGGCGCGGAGGCGATATACACGCCGGAAGGGCGTGCCGAGGCGAAGGCTACGATCGACTTCTACCTCGAAAACGCGAGGCTCGTGCGCGAGGCAGTCGCGGCCAAGGGCTATGAAGTCACGGGAGGAGTCGATTCGCCTTACATCTGGGTGAACGTCAAGTGCGACAGCTGGAAGTTCTTCGACAGGCTGCTTGGCGAGGCGGACATTGTGACCACCCCCGGCGCAGGCTTCGGAAAGGCGGGAGAGGGCTACATACGCATATCCGCGTTCAACTCGCGGGAGAACGTCTTGGAGTCGATCTCTCGGCTTGACAAGGTCATCTGACCGTCAGCGGTCAGAAGCGCGTGATTCGCGGCGAAATGCGCACTGCATTCGCCGCGAACGCCTTTTTAAGGCCGGCGACCGAGAATTCGCAGTCCGCTTCCGACCAGACGCGCGCCACGTCGTCGAGGTTGTGCGCATCTGACGACCTCGTGGCCGAAAGACCTCCGGCTCGCCCGAGCCACGCCGTCTCGTCTGCAGTCCTCGAAAGCTCCACTGCGTCGAAGCAGCCGTCTGGCACTGCGCCGAGGCCAGAGACGACGGAGTAGTTGGGCCTGTCGATGTGCGCTGCGATGTAGAGCCCGCCGAGCTCGCGCGTCTTCTGCGCAGTCTCTGGAATCGTCCTCCGGCAGCCCATCGCGAGTATCCGCCATTCAAGCTCGACTATTTCTTCGTCGGCCGAGACGACCGGCTGGTCGCCGAATGTCTCGGGGTCGTTGACGCGCTTCGGCATTGCGGCGTAGATCCAGTCTGTCATCGCAAGGGCGGCCTCCACCGTGTCGAAGAGGGCGAGGGTGTGGACTTCTTCCGCAGTCTGGACTTCGAGTCCGAAGAGGCACGCAAGCCCTGCGCGAGAGGCGCACTCCGCCATTGCGGGACAGTTCTTCGCGGACTGGTGGTCTGTGAGCGCAATCCCGTCCATGCCGGCCTTTACGGCCTGTTCCACAATGGCCGTCGGCGACATTTCAAGGTTCGCGCAAGGCGATAGGCACGAGTGTATGTGCAAGTCGAATTTCACGGCCATGTATTCTACCATTTTCCTCTCCTCTTTTCCACCGCCAAAAATTTTTAGTAGTTTGGGTGAGAAGACGAGCCTCCCGTCCGAAGCAGTTTTTTGATTTTTTTGGTATAATACGCGTTGCAAACCCATTGGGGGTGATCCGGTTTCGACGGGATGAGTTGAAGTCAGATCGCGCGTCGAGGATTCTCGTTGGCCTCGTTAAAAAACGGGAAAAAACAGTAATTGCGAACAACGATTACGCTCTCGCCGCCTAAATAACGGCCGCGATGTCGACTAGGGGACGCCCGATAACCTGGAAGGCATAATTTATCGGACCACGCTGCAGGGAGTTCCTCCTGCCCGCTGCAGGGTGCCGAATCAAGAGGATGGAAGGGGATAAGCCCGCCTGGTCGGCGTACTCCTTCCGAGATCAAAGGCCGGCTACACGCGTAGAAGTTTGCCTGATTCCATTTCGGACAGGGGTTCGACTCCCCTCACCTCCACCATTTCCGAAAGTAGCATTTTATGATGCCACTTTTGCTGTTGCGAGATAAATCCGATTGTTTTTGCGTATATCGGACTTAATTTGCGCATTTGTGATTTTCTGACGAAAGGTTCGTTTTTCTTTCTCCAGCTGAATCTTCCGCCTTGGGGTCCCTATTTTGGGGCGGTTCCTATTTGGGTCTAAGTATGTAGTCCGAAAGTTTCGGACTTGCTCAAACCCCAATTTTACAACGGTCTGGACGATGTTAGTCCGAAACTCCCCCGACTTTCGGACGGGGGTTCGTTTAGAAATCGGCAGGAGTTTTTTCTACATCGACTGGATTTTTCTATCGTGAATGGCATCATTCCGTGGACGCCATCAATACCCGTTACGGCAAGGGCAAGGTCTCTCCGCTCGGCGTGTTCGCTTCCCTATGGGTCGCGCCCCCCCCGCAAGGGGCGGTTACGCCCAGGGGCTTGGCGCGAGGTCGTGGCACATGAAGCGGCAGAAGCTCTCCTCCCGCCCCACGACGAGGTGGGACGAGCTGATGACGGTAAAATAACCAACCAGCGCAACG
>JBGUVV010000451.1:0-8009 GCA_045220525.1 Kiritimatiellia bacterium | reverse complement strand
CGGGTCGAATGGCGTCCAGGCCACGGACGACGGTTCGGGTTGGCAGGATGCTTATGTCTCCGGCGGCGGCGGCGGCGGCGGCGGCGGCGCGCGCGGCCAGAGCGCCCAATACGGCATCGGCGGCGGCGGTTCCGGTGGTGGTGGTGGCGGTGGTGGCGGCGGCGGCGGCACCAGCTGCGAGGATGACAGGACCGACTACAGCCATGTCGCATGGGGCCAGGGCGGCGGCGGCGGTAACGGCGGTGCCGGCAACGGCGGCAATGGTTCCAGTGGAGGAGACCAGTGGACGCATGCCTCCTACTCCGGCTGGACCAGTGGCGGCTCCGGCGGCTCCGGCGGGTCGAGCGGGTCACGCGGCGGCGACGGAACGCTTGAGGCGATGAGCAGCGTCTCTCTCTCGATTTCGGGCGGTCGCACGGCTTCGCCTGTGACGCCGCTTTCAGGCTCCGGAAATCAAGTGGTCAATACCACTGTCACTTTCGTGTCGAATGGAAATATTGTTGATACACGGACGGCGTCGCTCGCGTTTGCTCCGCCGTCCGCGCCATCACCGAGCAGTAGCGGCTATGTCTTCCTCGGCTACTTTACGGAAGCGTCGGGTGGAACGAAAATCTACGATGCGAACCTCAACTGTGTCGCCTTTAGCGTTTGGCCGTACGCCGAGAACGTGGTGACGCTCTTTGCGCATTGGCTGAGGCTTTCCAATATCACGTTCCGCTCTAACGGTGAGGTCGTCGATACGATAACCGCGCAGCAGGGGAATGCGACTCCGAATGCACCGGAGGCGACAAGGGAGTATTACAGCTTCCTCGGCTACTTTACGGAAGAAACGGGCGGCACGAAGGTCTATAACGCAGACCGCACCCCCGTCCAGAGCACCTGGAATTCCACTGCGGACGTGACATACTACGCGCATTGGGAGCCGGTGAGCGTGCCTTTCGTCGTGACGCTCGTTTCCGACGGCGTCACAGTGAGCAATGTCAACGCCCGGCAAAGCTACGCGATAGAACCGGTTTTGGTGCCGACCAAGGAGAACAGTAATTTCCTCGGATACTGGACGCAGTTGTATGAGGGAGACATGGTCTTCAAGCCGGACGGCACACCTGTCGCCAGCACGTGGACGCGCTGGGAGGATTTGACGCTGTATGCGCGTTGGGACGCGCTTCACTCGGTCACTTTCTTCTCGGATGGCGCTACGCAAGGAACGGATATCTACGCGAACAGCTCTACGGCTAAGGCGCCGATTCCGAGCCGCACAGGAGATGACACGTTCATCGGCTACTTCACCGAGGATGGCGAGATTGTCTTCGACGGAACCGGCTCGCCTGTTCCGGGCGCCTTGTCGTGGCTGAATTACGACGTGACGCTCTACGCGCGGTGGATACCTCCTGCGGGCAGCCTCGCGAAGCTCGTCTATCGCGGGCAGCTGACCGCGCTCGGGACGGACGATCCGCCTGCAAGCGACGGCAAATACGAAAAGACGATGCACTTCAGGGTGTACGACGACGAGTCGGCGGAGACGCCGCTCTGGAAGATCGACAACCAGACGGTGACCGTCAACAAAGACGGCAGCTTCGTTGCGACATTCGGCGACGATACGCTCGCGGAACTCATCGCGACGGGCACGGTGACGCACGTCGGCGTCGCGATCGGCTCCAGCGCGATCGAGCTGAAGCCGCGCCGCGCGCTAAGGCCTGTCGCAGTGGTCAACCGTGCGTTGGTGGCGGAGGGCGCGGGGAAGGATCCTCGCATCGGGAATCTTGTCACGGAAAACGCGCTCGCGGCGAACAACGTGACGATTTCGCGGCTGGAAGTCTACGACACCGTCACGGCGCCCGGCGCAGGCAAGGTGGACGTCTCGCCGGTCGTCGTGGGCGAGCGCGAGACGATGACGCTCCTTCGCGGCGACGGTGTGAAGGTGTTTTCGAAAAACAGGGTCGATCTCGGGACGACGGACAACGTGCAGCGCGGGCAGAAGGTCGGCTCCAGCGCGGCGCCGTCCGACGGCATCGCGCTGATCTCGTCCCGCAAGGAGGGGACGCGCGGGCTGCGCATTCCGGGCGTGATCCAGTACTGCCGGAAGGGCGATTGGGTCAGAGCCCCCGCGTCAGAGCCGGACGGGGTGAAGGTGACGTTCTTCCCGTTCTGCGGGAAGTGAGTTGAGAATCCTTGAATCATAGAAGTCTAGATGTCTAGAAGCCTAGAAAGGACAAAGGACTAGAAAGATGAAGAGATCACTGAAAGTTTCACTTGGGCTTTGCGCTCTTGCGCTGTCTGCGGCAGCGTTCGCGGCTGCGCCGGAGGATACGAGCGTCGGGCTCGGCGAGGTGGGGCTTCCCGTCTACGGCGCCACCGGCGCCAACAGCGGCTATTCGCAGCCGGATGCGGCATACCCGATTTCCGCAGCGTGTGCTCCGGTTCTGTCTGGCGAGCAGGTGACCGGGAGTTCCACCAAGGACTCGCAGATCACCTGGACTCTCGCGGCGTGGACGGTCGGGCGTACGCTCTCGGAGCAGATGCCGGATGCGAAAATCGGCGACTACTGCAAGGACATTCCCGCGGAGGATACCATCGACTGGGGCAAGACCATTGCGGCGAACTCCGGTCTGGTCGCCGACGGCCATCTGGTCTTCG
Organism: Kiritimatiellia bacterium; assembly: GCA_045220525.1. GTDB lineage: Bacteria > Verrucomicrobiota > Kiritimatiellia > RFP12 > UBA1067 > UBA1067. The sequence goes on along the minus strand of JBGUVV010000451.1, from coordinate 5,375 downwards.
ACACCGGGGCGAAGGATCCGCTGGAGAGGGTTCTCTTCGTCTCGAGCGGCGCCGTGACGGTGAAGTGGGTGAAGAAGGACAATACGCAAACGGAGCGGACCTACAAGATCGGCGCGTCGTCGTCGTCGCGTCCGTACAGGATCTTCGCGACGCGCGCGGACGAGGAGAACACGGCCGCGTTCGTCGATCTGTCCGGGAAGTACGTCAGGTTCTTCGGCGACGCCAATCTCCTTTCGAGCGAGCTCGGGGAAACGTCGAAGGGCGTGTCCAACATCGTCTATGGCCTCGACTTCAATCCTTCCGGTGCGAAGATGCTGACGTTCCGCTATATGGTCGACGAGAAGAGCGGGACGATCACAAGATGTCCGCAGGGGCAGTTCGTGCTCGCGTACTACGACACGGAGACGAAGGACCACATGGTCGCGCACATCGTAGTCGAGGTGTGCCCGCCCGCCGTCAACACGCTGTACGCCGAAGTCGGCGACTCGCTGAAGCCTGCCGGAGGCGGTTATGGCACCGAGAATCTCTATGCGGTCGTGTCCGCAGGACTCGCGCGTGAAGGCAACGACACGTACTCGCCGTACTTGGAGCAGTACAAGGCCGCCGAGGGCGAGGAGGCGACCGATCCCGACCACGGCAAGATCTTCGCAATCGCGCCGACGGACGTCACCACCAGCTCCGAAGGCATCGCCATGCCGTGGAAGGCCGACATCTACTGGCAGACGGCCGACCCGATGAAGACGCGCTGGACCTTCGAGCACAACTGGTATCTCGTCAGCTGGCCGCAGAAACCGATACGCGTCGTGGTGGCGCCGTCGGACGCGGAGTCCGGCTGCCCGTTCCTCGTACCGACGAATTACGTCGTCGAGGCGAAGTTCCGCATGCCTGAGACAGTCTCGGCCCCCGTCAGCCAGAGCACGGGAGAAGTAACGCTCCGCGGCGGAAACGGCGGCAAGATACTTCTGCGGCTGACGAATGCCGACGGCGCCGGCTGCCCGTGGTACATGCCGGTCGAGATGACCGACTACCGCGAGAGCGTTGTCGCGACGCCGTGGACCTTCGACTGGCCGGTAGGCATCGAGATCAAGCCGCGCCTCGGAGTCGAGGCCGGAGAGGCGGCGCGGGCGATGTCCGAGCGTGTGGACGACAAGCTTGCGGGCTTTATCTACGAGAAGGAATCGTCTGGGCGCAACTGGAATCCGCGCCTCTACCACCGTCCGGCGGGAACAAGCGGCGCGCCGGACCTTTCCGCGGCGCTGGACGCGGACGGCTCGGCGACGGCGAACGCCGATCCGTACGCCTCGCTCGAGTCGTCGATCTACGCCGTAAACGAATCGAGCGGCGTCATACAGGTTTGGTGGCGCGCGAACTTCCAGGACGAAAGGATGCCCGCGCCCGTCACCTATCCGGCGCTGGTGCAGAACTACCGCGCCAACTGGGAGACGACGATGGCCAAGGGACTCCTGCCCGAAATCGCCCTGTCGTCAGGACTCGGCTCGCTCGATCCCGCGATGAAGGCGTGTGGCGGCCGTTCGCTCATGCTGTCGGAGGAAGGATCCACGGCATCGGTGAACGCAGGCGGAGCAACGGTTGCGCAGGGCGACGAGACGGTTTATGCGGGCTTTTCGGTCTATGTGCCGACTGACGTGCCGGCGACGCCCGGACGTCTCGTGCGGTTGGTCTTTGGAGACAAGCGCAATCCAGATGCGGCCGTAGTCGAAACGCGTCTCGAGCGCACAGGCGAGGACGGATGGCAGGTGGTGTTCACGACCAGCGAGACGAACATGGCGGTGTCCGTCGTGGCTGGCCGGTGGAACGCCGTGTCCGTGAAGGTCCCCGACTCGGCGAAGGGCTTCGGCATTGCGGCGACAGTCGGTGCAGTCGAGGACGAGACGGGCGTTTCGGCGACATACGTTGCGCTTGACAAGCTTGCGCTCTGGTACGGCGACGGCGAAGGGCCGTCCGAGGAGGAAGACTCGGTGTTCGACTTCAGCTTCACCGACAACGACCTCGCGACGCTCGGCACCAACGGGACCATCAGGACCGCGATGGACGCCAAGGGCAACACGCTGCGCTGCCGCAACTGCGCGATGCTCGGCGCTGGCGCGCCCAAGGATTTCAGCCTCAGGTTCCTGGCGGAAGGAGACGTCGCGCCGGAACTCTATTACGAAAACGATCTTTCCGCCGTTGGCTTCAATCCTAATGAGGAACATGCGTTCCTCGAGGTGGACACTAGCGGCGAGCGCATTGCCTGGGCGCTCAGAAACGACCTCAACCAGTACGGGCTGTCGGAGCCGGTCGTGATGGTGATGTATCCGCGCAACGGCAAGGGCGCCATGCAGGCATACCTGGTCGTATCGTGCAATAGCGCACATCAAAAATTCGAGAACTCGGTCATCGTGGGCAATCCTATGCTCCCGCCGGCGCCAATCGTCAAGGTGCCGGGTTGGGGCACCGACAGCGACTACGCCGTCTCGGTCTCGACGCTGGACGACAGCGCGGTGGTGTACAAGGACCGCAAGAACCAGATGTGGGCGAGGCGCGACGGCATGGCGCTCGTCAGGTACTCCTACCCGATGCAACCGGGATTCTACTGCCCCTCGCTCGGAGACAACCAGCTGGCGTCGGATACCGTCGTCGGCTGGATGAACTGCGAAAAAATACCATCGCCTTCGGCTGATGACATCAAGAACATCAAAAACTCGCTGGACTGGACCTGGAAGGCCGACTGGCCGTCCACCAACTCGGTGCCGACTATGCGCGTCGGCCAGGTGTTGACCGTCGCCGAGAACGGACTCCCCGAAGTCTGGAACGCCGCGTCGATGGCAGTCGCCTACCCGATGCCGGCGGACGGCATCCACACAGTCGTAAGCCTCATCGACCCGACGGTCGTGCAGACATCCGAGGAGGAGCTGCCGATAGACTCCAACTTCGCGAGCGAGTACGGGTTCGAGGTCGGTCCCTCCGGCACGGCGACGTTGCGCAAGGGCAAGTACTACTTCACGGGGCTGCCGCCGTCCATCAGCGACCGCTTCTACATCGACACTAACGCGGATCCCTCGGATCGCATGTGCCTCATTGGCCGCCGCGTCGAGAAGGAGTCGGGCGGCTCGTATCTGCAGCTCAATGTGCTGACCGACGTCGAACGCCAGGCTATCAAGGATATCTGCACGCTCGATGCCGAAAACACTAAGAAGAAGGCGTGGGACGCGGCGGTGGATACTCTTGCGACAGCTGAATCACCGGCGTTCGCTCCGCAAGGCGCTCCTATCCGCGAGGAGGATCACGTCGTGCGCAGGCTCTACAGATTCCCTTCGATGAATGCTTTTACAGTGTGGACCAACAAGCTCGACAAGGAGAACTTCGAGATCTCGAAGTTCAAGACCGTGCTTGAGCTTGGCGAATACAAACTCGTCACCGGGCCGATGCCCGCCAATAACGACGGCACTTGTGTCACTTGCTCCTGGGAGATTGTCAGCACCACATGGCAGGACTTGACGGACATGGCGAGTCCCAGCGACCTGAGGAAGGAGTGGGAGTCGTCGGGGCTCAGGAAATTCACAGGCCTCGAATGGGACAACGAGAGGAACTTCCTGCATTACCTGCTATTCGCCGGCGAACTGCTGGTCGACGTGAAGTTCACGGCCAGAATCGCCGAGCGCGTGCCTATGGGAACCTATCTGCCGGTCGATCACTACGCGCTCGTCGCGAACGGCGCGGGCAGCGGATGGGTGACGCTCATCGAAAACGACAACCCGGATCAGCAGCAGGTCAAGCCAGGTCTGCCGATTTCGATGAAGGTGCTGCGCGTCATCCCCGAGCTCTACGTGGACGGCATCGCGGTCCTGAAGGATCCGCTGAACAAGCTCTCCGAGCAGCTCACGCTGCAGTACCGCACGCCGCTCGGCAGCGCCACCGACAACTTCGAGTTCGAGTGGCGTCGCGCGACGCCATCGACCGACGGCACGCTCGCCACCGCAAACTACGAACTCCCGCCATGGGAATACTACCGCGCCGATTCCGGTCTCTACTCGATTCTACTCGGCGCGAAGGGCGCAAGGCCCGACGAGTACGTGAACACCTACTACACGCTCCGTTACCGCGCAAAGCCCGGCACCATCCCCTATTACACGGTCGGCGGCGAGTGGAGCGAATGGGCTCCCGAGCAGCTCGCCGAGGGCTGGCTGCAGCGCGTCCTCAACGAGGTCACTCCGTTCGCCCAGCGCGTGGAGGACTTCTACGAGCAGAAGGCCGACTCCTGGCTCTCCATGCTCGAGGAGATAGGGCGGCCCTACCAGGGAGACGTCGCCCTCAACAACGACAACCTCACTCAGATCGGGCTTCTCGAGCTCTATCAGACGCTCTTCAACCGCGCCGAGATGGTCCTTCAGGCCTCCGGCACGCCAAGCGTGGATCTCTCGAAGCAGCTCATGCTTGCGCAGACGCGCATGGGCGAGTTCTACTCGCTCCTCGGCGCAGAGGCGTATTCCGACGCGAAGAACCCGCTCGTCTCCCAGCAGTCGATCGACGGAAAGGAGGAGAACGCGATCAACCTGCCGAGCTCCGTGTTCTGCTTCGCGAACCAGGTTCCGTCGCTCCTCGACGAGGAGCTGGCGCTCCTCAGAGGGCGCTCTGCTTCGACCGCCTATCCGCGCATGACCGAGGCGCCGTGCTACAACCGCCTCGCCTGGAACCTCACGAAGGGCCTCACCGAGGGCGAGACGGCGTACGTCGCGAACTACGGCATCCGAGCACGCGAAGGCGTCCTCGACGTCAACTGCGCCGCGGCGCAGTATCCGCAGGGCCACGGCGACGCATGGGGACACTACCTCTCGGAGATATCCGGCTACTACCGCCTCTTGAGGAACCCGCTCTTCGACTGGACGGCCGCCATGGGCGAGATGCTCATGGACCAGAAGCTCACGAACGTGGACTACCAGGACGAGGAGAAGTTCGCCGACGCCGTCTCCAAGCTTGCGCGCATCGGCCTTGACGCGATGGACCTCACGGTGCGCAAGCAGTACCGAGACAATGGGGAATGGGGAACAGGGAACGGGGAACAGGTTGTGTCGGGCGGATACCGAGACAGCAACCAAGAGCAGGCCTTCGGCTATGGCGAGTGGGCGACGCGCACGGGCATGATGGCCGCATACGGCTGGATGACGGTGAACGCGCTCCTGCCGACGAACGACGCGCCGTACAAGGCGTTCACCGACAAGGGCATCATGAAGATCGACCGCACAACCGCGGCGCAGCTGCCCGTCATCTGCGACGCCGTCAGGTCGGTCGAAAACCGCCTCGCCGCGACCGAGGCTGGCCTCAACCCGCTCGGTCTCTCCGACAACACGATTCCGTTCGACATCGACCCCGACAGG
>JBGUVV010000450.1:0-9208 GCA_045220525.1 Kiritimatiellia bacterium | reverse complement strand
CGACCTGAGGGACGCAAACCCGGCCCTGCCAAGCAGCGACGACGCGGGTACGACCGCCGAAGTCGCATTTGTGTTCACCGACACCTTCACGCCAGACGACGCGATGTCGGCCGTCGTGAGGGTCAGCATCCTCGCGACAAGGGACTGCACCGTTTCCGCATCGGCAGGCGCGACAACCGGCGAGTCCATGCGCCACGAGCCGTCTGCCGTGCGGGCGAGGACGCAGGTCGCATCGCCGTCTGCAAGGCTAAACACGGTGACGTTCGCCTCGGCGAACGGGAAAAGCCTCGCGTCGGTGAAGCGGATTGCGTCCTGAACCGAGAGGTCCTTGAGGGCCGCGTCAACGGTGACTATCTCCCTCCCGTCGTGGATCAGCGCATACACTTTCTTGTCAGCCGTCCCGTTGCCGAGCGAAATCGAGCTTTCCGCCCCGTCCGTGCACCTGAAGGACAAGGTCACCGCAGTCTCGGGATCGAGGCCGAAGCCGGCCAGGAGAGGCGAGGAAACGGTCTGGGCCTCATTGGAGGCGCCAATCGGCCAGACGAAGTCCACTGCCTTTAGCCCGGCGGCGAGGGAGAGCATTTCAAGGACCTTGGATGACGACGCCACGGAGCCCCCCATGCGCCACCCCGCGCCGTCGCGCGCAAACTCGAGCGACCCGCCGTCGGCCCGCTTAAGGACAAACGACGAAACCGACTCGGGCCCGAAGGCGAATATGTCTCGTTCGCGGAACTCCTCGTCGTGGAGGTCTGCCGCGCCGAGGACGGAAGAAGGCAGTACAACGACAGAGGAGCTATCGCCCGCAATCGCGTAAACGCCGTTCGACGAAGCGGTAAGGCAGCCAAAGGACATCCTGACGCGCTCTTCCCCGTCGTCGAGGGTCACCGAAAGGCCGGGGCTTTCCAGCCCGAAGTCCGCAAGAGTGCGCCCGAGCTTGAGAAGCTCGGCCTGCGAAATGACGTCCTCGACCGTGGAAAAGACGATGGAGTCCACGAGCTTCATGACGGCCTGCGCGTCCACGCTGCTATGGTATGGCGCGACAAGCCTCCATTTTCCGTCGTTCTCGAGAACCGTGGCAGGCGAACCAGGACGCTCGATTAATATCCTTCTGGGGACGAACGACGGATCCACGGGGCCGGCCCTGCCAATCTGCCGCGACGGCCGAGCATACCACGAGACCGCAAAGTTCGCCGCGACAGACACCGTGGTCGCGAACAGCAGCCAGAATATGAAGCGCATGTTGCTCATCCCCTGCGCCTCCTGTGAAGCGCTACGAGCGCAAGCGCCATGAACACCGCCAGGGGGACGACCGCAGCGGAGAACGACAGGAACCATATCCGCTGCTCCCTGTCGGCGCCGGACGACAGGACGCCCGCATCAGCCCCGTCGGACCCGGAAGGGTCGGAGCCGGACAGGTACGCCACGGCGTTCATGAAGAAATCGCGGTTGGCGCTCGCGCGGGCGGCAAGCTGGCCGTTCATGGCGAAGGATGCGTCGCCGACCACGACAAGGCGCGTGGGGCGGATAGCAAGGTCGCGCCCAGTGCCTGCGCCACGTTCCACCGCGACGGCGACGGCGTCCGCGCCGACGGTGGCGATTGGCGTAAACTCGATCCTGTCCGCGCCGGAAACGCTCTCGGCGGCAGCCGACATGTCGAATACAAGCGGCTCTTCGAGGATTATGCGCGACCCTGCGAGAGACGAGGAGACGGCATGATCGGCAAAATCCGACACGATGACGTCGGATCCGGAGATCGTCCTCGCCTTGGCAATGGGCCTTGCAACAGGGCGCACACCCCACGCCGGAAGTATGGAGGAAACGCCGCCCTCGCCAGGCCGCCCGACGAGGACCAGCAGCCGCCCGCCGGTCTTGAGGTATGCATCGACGCGCCCAAGCTCCGCCCGCGAGAAGTCGTTCTTTGCCCCCGCCACGACGATCAGGGCGCAATCGGCCGGTATTCCTCCGTCGCCTGCAAGGTCGAGGACCTTGTTCCTGTATCCCTCGCGCGACAGCTCCCTCGCCATGTCGCTCATGCCCCAGCTGGAATACGAATCGAACGGCGTCTCTCCATGCCCGACTGTCCAGTAGATGCCCCTGCGCTGCGGAGGCATCGCGACGCGCCTGATGGCGGAGGCAACCGCGCGGTCGCCGAAGTCGGCGTCCACGGGCAGCGCGGCAAGCCTGCGTCCCTTTTCGAACACGACGGACTTCTCCTCCACGCCAAGCCTGACGAGACGCTCTGCGGCCCCGATGTCCCAGCTCGGATCGACGAACGCGACGGTAATCGCAAGGCCGCCTGCCGAATCAGCCTGCCCCTTCAGCGCCCTGAGGAAGTGTGAGACCTGGCGGAAGTCAGGGTCGCGGCGCGACATAAAGCACGTCACCGTCATGTTGCCAGAGGATTCGGAAAGCACATGCCTCATGCGCAGCGAGAACGACGCCCTTCCCGAGACGGGGAGGTCGAGCGTCGCGTCGAGGCGAAACGCAAGGACCGAGAGGGAGGTCGCGCAGATGGCGGCAAGCAAGATCGACAGCCTGCACGAAAACCGCCCGCCGCGAGACCTGCGCCCCGAGAACCTGCGCATGACGACGAGCTTGGATGTCGCGGCAAGCGACGCAACGGTGAACACCACGTAGAAGAAAAGCGCCCCGGAGGAAACGACGCCGGCGGCGGCATCGATGGCATGGGCGTCAAGGGGCATTTCCCCCAACGGGGAGCCGCCGCTCCTGAACCAGAGGCGCATCGCGAGCCAGAGGCCCCTCGGGCAGGCGACGGCAACCGCCACCGTGGCGAACGCGGCTACGGAGCCTCGCATGAAAAACGCGCTGGCGAGGGTCCCGACGGCGCACCACAGGGCGCCCTGGAGCGCGAGCATCGAAAATGCAGGCGCGAAGGCGGCGAAGCAGACTCCGTTGAACGCCTCCGGCGCAAACATCGAAATTGACGCAAGCGAGACGGCAAGAGAAAGGCCGACGGCAAAGACAAGCTCGATCCATACGCCGATGAACTTGCCGACGACAAAATCCCTCTCGGGGACGGCAACCGAAAGGAGCAAGTCCATTCGCCCCGACTCGCGCTCTTCGCTCGATACGTCCATCGAAAGCAGCGCCGCGATGAAGGGGAGCAGCGGCGACATGGACGCCGCCCAGACCACGGAAAGCATCTGGCGGGTCCCCTCCGCCTGCTCCAGCCCCAGGGCGAACGAAATCGCGGAGGCGACGAGAAACAGCGCCACGGATGCCGCAGTGGAGCAACGGCTCCTCGCCTGCGACAGGGTTCGCCGGCACGTGACTGACACCGGATTCACGACGACACCCCCGATAGCGCCTGCGAAATCTTTTCGCGCATGTCCGCGGGGTCTGTCCCCGCCGTAGGAAGCGTGGCTGAGACGACGCCCCCGGCCAGGACGAGGAACCTGGTCGTCCAGCGAGCGAGGTCCTCGAGCTCGTGGCCCGTCACGATGACGGAAGAGAACGCGGCGGCTTCCGACAGGATGGAGCCGGCGGCGGCTCGCATCTCGCCGTCAAGCCCGGCAAGGAAGTCGTCGAGGATCAGTATCCTCGGTCGAAGCAAGACGGCGTCGGCGAGCGCGACGCGGCGCCTAAGGCCGGTCGAGAGCCGCTGCACCGGCTCGCGCATAAGCGCCGAGACGCGGCACATGTCTGCCGCCTCGTTGACGCGGCGGCGGACGCGCTTTGCAGGCTCGCCCTTCAGGCTTGCACGGTAGGAAAGATACTCTTTCACCGTCATGTCGCCATAGAGCGCCGGGTTCTCGGGAAGGAAGCCTATCTGCCTGCGGTAGCGCAGCGGACGGTCGAAGGCGTTTACGCCGTCGGCCAGGACAAGCCCCGAGTCCGGCACCGCGACCGTAGCGAGAATACGCAGCAAAGTGGTCTTTCCGGCGCCGTTGGCGCCGACTACGCTCACGACCTCGCCAGGCGAGACGACAAAGGAGACGTCGCGCAAGACCGGCTTGCGGTCGTAGGCAAAGGCTATGTTGCGTACTTCAAGCATTACGTGATATTATACCAAAAGTTCGCCGAGTTTCATCCCATGCGACGCTTTTAGGAGGACAAGGTCGCCCGCCGACACGTCAAGCATGAATTTCTTCTTGAGAGTCCGGACATCCTTGTAAACGCAATGGCAAAGGCACTTGGAAGACATCTCGCCGACACCGATCACAAGGGGAATCCCGAGGGACATCGCGTGGTCGAAGACCTGCCTGTGGAACTCGAGAGCCCCCTCTCCAAGCTCGAACATGTCTCCAAGGACGGCTATGCGCCGGCCATCGCAGGGCGTCGCGGCAAACGCGTCGAGGGCGGCCTTCATGGAGTCAGGGTTGGCGTTGTAGCTGTCGTCTATGAAAGTCGCCCCCCACTTCTCGGTTATCCGCCAGCGCGAACCCGGGAGGGAAAAGCCCTCCAACGCCGACTCCGCCATTGCGGCCGTGCACCCAAGCCGAGACGCCGCCGCAAAGGCAAGGGACATGTTGGATGCATTGTGCACGCCAGGGAGCGGACACGCGAACGGAGCCTGCGGCACTTCGTCCCAGCGGAGGGAGAAATCCTTTGCCCGGGAAAGTAGCACTGTCTTTTCGCGCTCGATCCCCTCGCGCGAGCCGAAAAACTCGAGATGCGCGGTGCCGATGCCGGTCAAGAGGCCAACGTCCGGCTGCGCGATGTCGCATAGCGCGGCGATCTCGCCCGGGTGGTTAGTGCCCATTTCGAGAACGAGGAACTCCGCCTCGTCGGGGCAGTTCAGAATCGTAAGGGGAAGGCCTATGTGGTTGTTAAAATTGCCCTCGGTCCCGTATGTGGAGCCCACCTTTGCCAAGAAGGCCTTCAAAAACTCCTTGGTCGTGGTCTTCCCCGCAGATCCGGTGACGCCGATCACCTTGGCCTTGAGGGAACTTCGCCTTTCACGGGCTCGCGCGTGCAGGGCGTCAAGCCCCTCTATCACGTCCGCCGCGCCATTGGCAAGCGCAGACGGGATGAAATCGCGTCCGTCGGTCTTCTCGCCCTTGAGCGCGACGAAGCCCATGCCGGGCTTCACTTCGCGCGAATCGAGGACATACCTCATGCGACGCCCCTATGGGAGTTCCTGTAGAACGCCACGAGAGTCTTAATCTCCTCAAAAGGCTCAATGTCGTTCTCCACACGGTCGAGGGCCTGCGTCCTGTTGAGGCCGTCGCGGTAGAGGAACCTGTAGGCCTCCTTGAGGGCCTGGATCACCTCCTTCGGGAAGTTGCGCCGCATGAGACCCACCGCGTTGACGCCGCAGACTTTCATGGAGGACTCCGCCATGTCGCAAAGCATGTATGGAGGGGCATCCTGGCGGATCTTCGTCATGCCGCCGACCATCGCGTGGCAGCCGACCGTGCAGAACTGGTGCGCGGCGGAGCACCCGCCGACGATGGCATAGTCCTGAAGATGGACGTCGCCCGCAAGCTGCACGGAGTTGGAGCAGATCACGTGGTTGCCGAGCACCACTCCGTGGGCCGCATGGCAATAGCACATGAACAGGCAGTCGGAGCCGATGACGGTGCGCTCGCCGTCGGACGTGCCGAGGTGGACGGTGGCGAACTCGCGTATCACCGTGCGGTCCCCGATGTCGACGTAGGAGACGGAGCCCTCCTTGTACTTGAGGTCCTGCGTCTTCATGCCTATGCACGCATAGGGGAATATCTGGCACTGCGATCCTATCGTCGTATGCCCGTCTATGATAGCGCCCTGCGCGACGGTCGTGCCGTCGCCGAGCTTGACGTTGCGGCCGATGAACGCGCGCGGCCCGATTTCAACGTCTGCGCCGAGGACGGCGCCGTCTTCCACGATTGCTGTGCTGTGTATTTTCATAGGTGCTTCCTTGTGAACTTTACCGCGAGCGCCAGGCACACTGCGACTGGCAGCCATATTATGAGCTCCGGATGGAGCGAGTACCTCTCGTCGAGGGAAAGGGAGAGTATGACTACGATGTAGTAGCCGAGGGACACCGCAAGCGATATCGCCATGCCGACCGTCGATTCCTTCCTCTGGGACCTTATGCCAAGAGGTATGCCAATCAGCACGAAGCATATCGACGCCATTGCATAGACAAAGCGCTTGTTGAGCTCAATGAGCGCCCACGCCAACTCCGTGCGCACGACAAGATACTGCGACTTCCGGGTCTCGTCGCCGCCCCCCTCCAGGGATGCCGCCATCTTCCTGAGGCTCGAGATCCTCGCAAGAAGCGCCTTAAGCCTCATGTCCTTGATGCCGGGGATGTAGTCGGTCTGGTTGAACACGTCCTTTATCGTATAGACAAAGCGGTTGAACCGCGCCATAGTGGGATGCTTGTCGTCGAGAGGGTCAACCGTCATTCGGTAAAGCTCCAGCTTCACGTCTGAGCCCTTCTGGTCGACACGAGCCTTGTCGGCGGTGATCATCCTGTCGATCCCGGGGTTCGAATAGTCGAGCGCGACCACGTCGTAGAGCCAGTTGCCCTCCTTGGCGCCAAAGTAGAGCTTCACGTCGGGGAAGTCGTCTATCACACGGCCCGGCTCGAGGACGCTAAGCCCCGCGCCTACGGACACACGCCTTTTAAGTGTGCGGCGGATTTCATGGCCGCGCGGCACGATTTCGTTGTTTACGTAGAAGCCGAGTACCGTGCACGCAAGCCCAAACGCAATCGGCCACTTCATGACGGAGATGAGGTGTATGCCGCAGGCACGCATCGCCGCAATCTCGGAATCCGCGCTCATGCGCGAGAAGACGAGTATCGCCGAGACTAGCAGCGCAAGGGGGATAGACCACTGCAATGTCTCCGGCAGGGAGACCATGCAGAACTCGCCGACAAGCGACATCGGCACGCCGTCCATTATATAACTTATAATCTGGACAAGCAGCCCTATCGTCAGCACGAAACTAAGGACAAGGAACGCGAGCACGAAGCTTGATAGGAAAGATCCGAAAACGTATCGTTCGATCGTCTTCACCTGTCAAGACCTCCGCTGTCAGAACCTCAGCACGAAATAGTTCCGCTTGCCGGAGCGAAGGACGGCGGCGCCGTCCTTCACGTCCGCATCCGAGAAAACACGGTTCTGGTCTATCTTCTCCCCGTTCAGGGAGAGCCCTCCCTGCTGCGCCATGCGCCGGGCCTCGCCATTCGACTTGAACATGCCCGAGGCCGCGGCGACTGCGAACACATGCTTTCCCACGCAGGAGGCGAGATCGCAATCTGCGGACGGGACGTTTTCGGGGAGCGCCGAGCCGGAGGCCGGGTTCTTCGCATAGAGGGCCTCGGTGGCCTCCTTGGCCTTCCTAAGCCCCTCCTCGCCGTGCACGAGGAGCGTAAGCTCGTCGGCAAGGGCCTTCTGCGGGATGCGGGCCTCCGGATGGGCCGCCATCTCGGCCTCAAGCGCCGCTATCTCGTCAAGCGACTTCATCGAGAAGACCTTGAGATAGCGTATGACGTCGGCGTCCGGGGTGCGGAGGAAATACTGGTACCAGTCGAAGACGGGAGTCATGGAGCCGTCGAGGAAAAGCGCGTTCCCCTCGGACTTTCCGAACTTCTTGCCAGAGGAATCAAGGAGAAGCGGGAACGTAAGCCCAAAGGCCGTCTCGCCCCTCATCTTCCTCACGAGGTCCGTCCCCGCCGTTATGTTCCCCCACTGGTCTGCGCCGCCAATCTCAAGCCGGCACCCAAAGGCGTCGTGGAGATGGAGGAAGTCGTTGCCCTGGAGGATCTGGTAGGAGAACTCCGTGAAGGTAAGCGCGCCGTCTGAAGCCTCAAGGCGCTTTTTGACCGACTCCTTCGCAAGCATCTGCGGAACGCGGAAGTTTATCGCTATGTCGCGCAGGAACTCTATCGCGCTCGTCCCCTTGTACCAGTCGTAGTTGTCGACCATGACCGCCGCGTTCGGGCCGTCGAAATCGAGTATGCGGGAAAGGTTCTCGCGTATGCCCTTCTTGTTCTCCTCCACCTGCTCGACGGTCAGCATGTTGCGCTCCGCCGACTTGCCCGATGGGTCGCCGATAAGGCCCGTGGCGCCGCCGACGAGGGCGATCACCTTGTGGCCTGCAAGCTGGAAGCGCCTGAGGACGACTATCGAGACGAGATTCCCCGCCTGAAGCGACCTTGCAGACGGATCGAAACCGCAATAGACCGTCATCGGCTTCTCCAGGGCCCTCTCAATCTCGGGGTCTGTCAGCGCCTCTACGAGCCCGCGGGCGCGCAGTTCTTCAAGAAGAGTCATTCTTCCTCCATCCTCATCAGATAATCAACCGTCACCTTGAGCCAAGGGATATCGCGGTAAAGGACGCAAGCAGCACAAGCGTGCCTGCGACGAGCATCGCCTTTGTCTTGACTCCCGTGCCCTTCCACTCGCCCGTAAACACGCCTATCGCCGTCGAGAAGAGAATCGTCGACGCCATGACGATTGCAAACGAAATGTACTTGAGATCGCCCATAAGCGGCTCTCCGGCCTTCTGGCACACGAACTGGAAGACCCATATCACGCCAACAAGCGCCGCGAAAATCCAGTTCCTGAGGACTGGGCCGCGGCGGAAGTAGTCGGAGAACGTGCCGTTCTTCAAGTGCTGCTGCACGACCCACGAGGCCTGCACGAGGAACCCGCCCCAGAGAACGACCATTATGACGGGCATCCCCTGCCAGGACCATGTCGCGCCCTCCGCAATGACGCCGGCCTTCACCGCCGCGTCATACGCGGCCTTCTCGATGCTTCCCCCGGACTGCAACCCGAAATTCATGCATGCTGAGCAAAGCCCAGACACGAGCGCAAAGACCATTCCCTTCTTGAAATCGAACTCTGCGACGGCCTTTTTCTTCGCCTCCTCTGGAAGCTCGTCTTCCTTGAGCTTTCCGGCGTATCCGACAAAGCCTATCCCGAGAAGCGACCCCACTACGCCGGCGAGCACGACTATCGCCCCCGCATCCTTTACGAGATCGGCCGCGTGCCCCTGCGCTATTGGCGGTATCAAGGTGCCGGTGGCGGCGCAAAGCCCGCACCCGATCGCAAGACCGAGCCCGATGCCTAGATAGCGCACCATCAGCCCCCAGGTGAGCCCGCCAATGCCCCATATCGCGCCAAAGCCAATGCACTGCAGGAGCGTCCGCGGCGATGCAGACGATACGACCCCGCAGAAGTCGGGAACGAACAGCGCGCAGATGATCGGCGGGCAGACGAGAAGGCCCACGACGCAGTAGAACATC
>JBGUVV010000449.1:0-2813 GCA_045220525.1 Kiritimatiellia bacterium | reverse complement strand
GAGGAAATCTGCACCATCCTGTCGAGCTTGAACTTCCGCGCCGCATTCAGGACGTTGCGGCAGCCGTCGACCTCGGTCGTGAAGATGTCCTCCTCCGAATAGAGCGGCAGCGCCGCCGCGCAGTGGACGACGACGTCGCAGCCCTCGGTGACCTTCTCCACGACAGGCACGTCGCGCACGTCGCCGAGGGTGAACTTGAGCCACGGCTCGTTCTTCTCGGGATAGTCGAAGTCCGCGATGTCGAGGACTCGTATCTCCTCCACGCCCTTCTCCCTGAGAAAGCGTATGAGGTTTATCCCGAGAAAGCCAGATCCGCCTGTTACAAGAACCTTCATTCAGCAGCCTCCATGCCTTGACTGCGACTCAGCGATTCGTCGCGTAGAGCGGCCCGAAGTTCGCGCACGCCCTGTAGTCCGCGCCGGTCGGGTCGTCCGACGAGCCGAAGAGACCCCAGCAGTGAGGCTGGAAGACCTTCTCTTCCGGCACGTTGTGCATCGCAACGGGTATGCGCAGCATGGAGGCGAGAGTGATGAGGTCGGCGCCGATGTGGCCGTAGCTGATTGCGCCGTGGTTGGCCGCCCATGCGTTCATTACGGAATAGACATCCTTGAAGAAGCCCTTGCCCGTAAGCCGCGGCGTAAACCACGTGCACGGCCATTCCGGATTCGTGCGCTCCATGAGCGTCTTCTGCTGCTTCGGATCGAGCGTCACCGACCAGCCCTCTGCTATCTGCAGCACGGGGCCGAGCCCCTTCACGATCGAAATGCGCGTCATCGTAAGCGGGATGCCCTTTGGCGTGAGGAAGGAGCTCGAGAACCCGCCGCCGCGGAAGTATTCAACGCCTGCCGGAACCCACTTCGTCGCCTTCAGGGTGGAATCGATGTCCTTCTGCGTGACGTCCCACCAGTCCTTGAAGACGCTCTTGCCCTTCTCCTTCATCTCGCCCGCCGCGTCGAGACAGCAGCTTCCAGAGTTGAGGAGGTGGATTATCCCCGCCTTGGCCTCCTTCGGAAGCCCCTTGCCCGTGGCGCGCTTGACGGCAGCGTCGCTCCAGTAGGTGCGGACGTCGGCGAACATCTGCGCCTTGTTCGTGAGGAGCCACATGAGGAGCATGCAGATTCCGTTCAGCGAGTCGTTCTCCGTGGCGAGGATCTGCGGCATCTTCTTCCCGTTCCAGTCGAAGGACGAGTTGCAGAGCGCCTCGGCGACGTCGCCGTTCGGCCAGTGGTCGGTCCACTGCCGCTGCCCCTGGAAGCCGCCCGCTATCGCGTTCCTGCCGACGGCCTCCTCGCCAAATCCCATTTCCTTCAGCTTCTGGTTGCCGGCCATCATGTCGCGGACGATGATCGCCATCTTGGCGATGAACTCCCAGTCCTTGTCCTTCTCGGCGCGGGACTTCTGTATCTTCGCGGGGTTGTAGTCCTTGCCCTCCTTGAGGTTCTTCTTCATCCACGCGATGGCGCGCTCGTATTCCTCCTTGTCGTAGATGCCCTCCTCGATCCGGCGCAGGATCTCGCACTCGTCCATGTTCTCCGGCGCAAGCCCGAGGTAGTCCTGCATGAAGTCGACGTCCACGAAGGAGCCGGCGATGCCCATCGCCGACGAGCCGATGGAAAGGTAGCTCTTGCCCTTCATCATCGCGACGGCAAGGCCGGCCTTCGCAAAGCGCAGTATCTTCTCCTTCACGTCGTCAGGGATTTTCTCAGTCTCGTCGCGGTTCTGCACTTCATGCCCGTATATTCCATACGCAGGCATGCCGCGCTGGGCGTAGCCCGCGAGCATGCATGCGAGATACACGGCTCCCGGGCGCTCCGTGCCGTTGAAGCCCCAGACAGCCTTCGGGATCTGAGGGTCGAGATCCATCGTCTCGGTGCCGTAGCACCAGCACGGGGTCACGGAAAGCGAGACGCCGACGTTGTTAGCGGCAAATTTGTTCGCGCACTGCGCGGCCTCGAACCTGCCGCCGATCGTAGTGTCGGCGATTACGCACTCGACGGGCGTCCCGTCCGGGTACTTGAGGTTAGAAGATATGAGCTTCGCCGCGGCCTTGGCCATGTTCATGGTCTGGTCTTCGAGGGACTCGCGGACGCCGCGCCGACGGCCGTCGATGATCGGACGGATGCCGACTTTCGGAAATGCGTTGTGCGTAAATACGGTGTCTTTCATGTCTTTACTCCTGGTTTGTTTTTGAAGTTCTTCCGCCCATGAACGCGACGGCATACGCGAAGACGACGGCGAAGCATATCGCCGGAACCGCGAACGACGCACGCAGGGAAACAGACGACGCATGGAGGTTGGGATCGACCGTCGCGTCAAACATCGGGACGAGACGCGCCCACGCGCCGGGGTCGTCTATTATCGAAGCCATCCACGGCGTGAGCAGAGCGCCGCCGACGATTGCCATTATGAGCCCCGCCGCGCCGATCTTGTGGGCGCGCGGGTCGATTCCACCAAGTCCGATGCCGTAGATCGTCGGGAACATGAGCGACATGAAGCCGCTCATCGCGCAAAGGCACAGTATGTTGGCGGAGAACGGCAGCGAGCCCACGGTGAAGAGGACATCACTCCTCAAATACATTACGCCAAAGCTCGACGCTACCGCGCACAGGGCGAAGACCGCCATCATCTTCGCAGGGTCAAACCACTTCATTAGGAACGTGCATATCCACCGGCAGGCGATGAAGAGGCAAAGCGCGATGAGGTAGTAGGAGGCGCCCTGCTCTGTAGTCACGCCAAGCTCCTTCTGGCAATAGGCGTTCATCCACGTCCACGCGGCGATCTGCACGCCTACGTAGAATACCTGGGCCACGACG
>JBGUVV010000448.1:0-2999 GCA_045220525.1 Kiritimatiellia bacterium | reverse complement strand
CTGGCCGCAAGGGAAAGCAGAAGGACGCTGACGAGATAAAGCTCCGCACAGACTTCCCGCACCTGAACGCAAGAGGGCATTATCTCCAGGCTTGCGTCTGGATCGGCTTCCTTTTTGGCGTTGATCCGACAACCTTCTCGTATCGCCCTGATTCGCTCCCGGAGGCCGATGCGAAGCTCATGCGCGAATGCGCGCGCGACGCTCTCAAGGCTTCGGCAGGCCGATAGTGAATCAGGACTGAATCAAGCCGAGGCCGAGGGCTTTTGCGACGGCCTCGGAGCGAGTTGAGGCATCGAGGCGTGCAAAGGCCGTCCGCATGTGGGACTTCACGCAGTCTATGCCTACGTCGAGAAGGCGCGCTATCTCGCCGTAGGAGAGTCCCCTTGCCGCGAGACGCAGAATCTCGATCTGCCGTGTGGACAGCTTTGGCGTGTCCGTCTTTGCCGAAATCACCCCTTCGATCTCGGAGCTGAGGACGTTTCCGCCGGTTGAGACGGTCCTAATCGCGGCAATCAGGCCGTCGTACGACGTGTCCTTGACAATCGCGCCGGAGGCTCCCGCGTCGAGCGCGCGCCGCACGTCGCCGGAGTCGCTGAATGTCGTAAGCACCAGTACCTTTGTGTCAGGACATTCGCGCTTTATGGCGGCGGTGGCGTCCGCTCCGTTCATGCGCGGCATCATCAGGTCCATTACCACGACGTCAGGCTTCAGGGTCTTGGCCAGTTCAACGGCTTTCGCTCCGTCTTCGGCCTCGCCTGCGACGGAAAGGTCATTTTCGCAGTCGATGATGGCTGCAAGTCCCATTCTTACCACGAGGTGGTCGTCGGCGATAAGAATTCTTGTCTTTTTCATGGCTTGATCGTCACTGATGCTTTTGTACCCTTGCCTGGTGAGGACTCTATCTCCATCTTGCCGCTGAATTCGTTCAGCCGTTCGCGGATGCCGTTGAGCCCAAAATGGCCCTGTGCAGGCCCGTCTGCGGATTTGGGGTCGAATCCCGTGCCATCGTCAGCGACGGAGAAACGCACGACTCCGTCATGAAACTCTCCTGCAATCCGCACATTTGCAGCCTTGCCGTGGCGGATGGCGTTGACTGTCAGCTCCCGAATTATGCGCAGGACGGCGTGCGTCGTAGAGTCCGAAAGGGCGGTGCGCGGCACGTTGAACCTGACGGAGATGCGGGCATGCCCGGCATGGGGAGCCAGCATGCGTTCGACCGCCTCTGTCATGTTCTTTTCCTCGAACGTGCGGCTTTTCAGGTCCCAGATGCAGCATCGGAGCTCGTATCTGCACGAGGCGAGCATCTGACGGGCGGTCTTGAGGTATCGTTCTGCGGCGGAGAAGCCTTTCTCCCCGTTGCGCATCGCGGCGTCTATCTGTAGCGACACGCCCGTCAACGTCTGCGACAGCGAGTCGTGTATCTCGACGGCGAGCCGCGTTCGCTCCTCCACCTTGAGCTCCGCCTTTGCGCTGGCGATCTGCTCATGGTACAGTTCCCGTCCCTTGCGCTCGGAGATTATGGCGAGAGACCTATTCCACGTGAGGGTCGCCAAAAGCGCGAGGGCGAGCAGCGCAATCACGCAGACCAGCCTGAACGGTGTCCACCATGGCGGTTCGGCAAGAACCTTTACGTCCGCTGCAGTGCGCGGCAGTATGGCGAAGCCACGGAAGTGCGGGAACAACGTGTCGCCGAAGGAGTTCTCGAACTCCAGGTCGCAGACGCCTGTGATCTCGACCGTCGATCCGGCCTTTACGCGCCGTGCGCTGCCGTCGGGGAAGGCCATGTCGATGCGCAGCGTGTGTCTTCCGCACTTGAGCATAAGCCCGTCGTCTTTTTCGTCGAAGTCTCCGATCGCCGTGCCGCGCACTCGCACGGTCTTCCCGAAGTACCGCGGATTCACCTTGCCGCTGCCGTTTGGCGTAATGAAGAGGCTGTCGCCGTCGATGTCCATCGGGTTTTCCATGCCGTTGTCGCCACTGTCCTCGCCGACTACCTTGACAAGCGCCTCCGAGAGATATCGGCTGAAGCTACTGATGCGTACGAACCCTACGGCCGCGATGTGCGCGCCTACTGCAGGAACAAACGCATCGTCGGAGAGCACCACCTTGACGGCGTAGTCGTGGGGCGGGCGCATGCGCATGAAAAGCCGGTCGCGCCGGGCGGCGAGCACCGTGCCGACCATACGCCTTCGGTGAGGCGACGTTCTCTTGTACGAGAAAATCGGCGCGGCGAAAGGGTCGGCAGGCGGCTGCAAAAGCACCTTGAACGGCTTTGTTGCAATTATGCGTTCGCTTTTTGGAAGCGGTATTCTTCTTTTATGCTGCAAGAAGCCCTCTATGCGCACTTCCGCGTCTATGGTCTTTCGAAGGTCGTCGTAGCTGGAGATGTTTCTGTGCACGGCCACTGGCATTGTGCTGGACGGCGTTTCCACCTCGGCCCAGGACCAGTCCACGTCGAGATCGTCGCGCATCACCGTCTTGATCACGCCCTCGACGCGGATAAGCTTGTTGCTTTCGCCTCCGAAAAGGGCGGTGGCGGCGCACAGAATGGCGCAAACGGATATGATGAATCGCGGCATATGTTGAATTATACCAAATCTTGACAGTGAAATCGTGTCGCAGCGCATTACACGATAGTGTACTTGTCATTTCCGCCATGATTTGGTTAAATACTGCCAATGAACACGAACAGACGCGATTTCCTGAAGCTCACTGCCGCGGCTGCGGCGTTCTCAGGCGTGCGCGGCGCATTGGCTGCCGTCAAGGACCTGCTCGTGTCGCCCATACGTGGCGGCGGCGCCGACTCGGTCTTGAAGCTGACGCCGCTCGAACTGCGCGTCGGCGCGGCGAAGCCTTTCAAGGCTCTGCACGTGTCCGACACTCACTTCAACTTCTGGGATGTCACCGACTATTGCGGCAGCGAGAGGAGGAACGACCACTTCGAGCGCCGGTGGGTGCGCTTCCCCCAGGCGCTCAACTCGTTCTATGCTACAATAGAC
>JBGUVV010000447.1:0-9029 GCA_045220525.1 Kiritimatiellia bacterium | reverse complement strand
TTCGCGTATATCGCGCCGCCCTGGAATATCGGCCAGCTCACGGACGGCCCCAGGAGCGCGAAGAAGGAGTCCTTGCTGAAGAGGCGCTGCTCATTCGTGTTCTTGAACCCGACCTGCCCGGTGATGTAAAGCTTGGGGAACCACTGCGCCTTTGCAACGCCGATGTAGGCAGTCTGCGCGGCAAGCTTGCGCTCGGCCGTCTTCACGTCTGGGCGGTTGCGGATGAGGTTCAGGGGGAGTGCCGATATCTTCTGCGGGGCGAGGAGCCAGTCACGGCGGACCGGAACGCCGCGGAGGATGTCCTCAAGCTCGCCTGGCGTCTTTCCGGCGAGGATCGCGATGGCGTTCTTGATGCGCTCCTCCTGCGCGAGAAGTTGCGGTATGTTGGCGCGGGTCTGCTCGACCACGTATGCGCACTGGTTGACCGCAAGCTCGTCGCCTATTCCGGAATCGAGGCGCGACCTTAGGATGTCGTATGTCTCCGACTGCAGCACGAGGTTGGTCCTCGCGACCTCTATGCGCTCCTGGGTCGTGCGCAGGTTGATATACTGCGAGCCGAGCTGCGTCGTGAGCTCGACCCACGCGTCTGCGACCGTCCAGCCAGCCGCCTCGGCGAGCGCAAGCGCGGCTTCGGTGTTGCGGCGGCTGCCGCCGAAGATGTCGATTTCCCAGTTGCCGTCAAGCGCGGCCTGCTGGGCGGAATAGCGCGTCGCCGCCCCGCCCGACGCGGAATAGTCATTGTAGCGATACTTCGTCCACGACCCTCCAAGCCCGAACTTCGGCAGGAACGCGGCATACGAGCCGAGCAGTTCGTAGTTGGCCTGCTCAAGGCGCTTTACGGCCATCCTGAAGGAGAGGTTGTTCGTTATCGCCCCCTCGACGAGATTCTCGAGAACGTCGTCGCCAAACCTACGCCACCACTGGGTAAGCTCGTCCTGCGATATCTCGACGCGCTTGTCCTCGTTAGATGTCGCCGGGGCGTATTCGCAGCCTGCCGTCATGTTAGTAGTCGGGTAGCCCGCGTCGGGAAGCGCGATGGACGGGGTCTCGTCCTTCGGGCTTTCATAGTCGGGCCCGACGGACGGGATGGACGTGCAGCCCGCAAGAATCGCGGCAACGGCCAGTGGTTGTATTGCTTTCATGCTTTCATCGTTCCTTTCACTTGGAGATTGAAGACAAATTCATCGACTTGAGCTCGCGGCGGCGGCGCGCCGCAGTTGAAACATACGTAAAGAACCTCTTCACGCGTTCGCGCCACGTCTGGAAGAGCGCGTAGAGCCCTGGGACGAGCAGTATCCCGAAGGCGACAGAAAAGAGCATCCCGAAGAACTCCGTCGTGCCGAGGTGGTTGCGGCTCGCGGCACCCGCGCCCGTCGCAAGCATCATGGGAAGAGTGCCGAGGAGCGTGGTGAGAGCCGTCATCAAGAGCGCGCGCAGGCGCTCGCCCGCCGCGGCTCCAGCCGCCTCCACTATCGAGTATCCCTCGTTCTCGCGCTTGTCGCGAGCGAACTCCACGAGCAATATCGCGTTCTTCGACGCGAGGCCCACGAGCAGCACGAGCCCGAGCTGCGCGTATATGGAAAGCGCATACGGCTGGCCCGTCGCGAAAAGTCCCCAGTACTTGAGGCCGACGAGGGCGCCGAGGACTGCGACGAATATGGAGAGCATCACCGGCAGCGGAATCGTCCACGACTCGTACTGCGCGACGAGGAAGAGGTAGCCGAAGAGGACGGCGAGCAGGATAAGAGGTGCGGCGGTGCCCTCGTTCCTCGCCTCCTGGAAGGAAAGCGCCGCCCAGTCGTAGCCGTAGCCGTCTGGAAGCTCTTCATTGAAGAGCTCGCGTATCTCGTCCATCACGAGGCCGGATGGCACGCCCGGCATGGGCAGGATGTTGAGTCCTGCCGTGACGTACTTGTCGCGAGTGTAGATCGTGCGCGGCCCGAGTTCGCGCGAGATCGTCCCGAGCGATCCGACAGGCACCATAGCGCCGGTGTCGGACCTCACGTAGAGCCGCTCTACCGCCTCGGGCGTCGCGCGGGCGGAGGCCTCCGCGCAGACTGTCACGCGGTTCACCTGGGTTCCGAGGTTCACGTCGTTCACGTATCTGGAGCCGAGGTAGTTCTGGAGCGTCGCGTATATCGTCGCGACGGGGACGTGGAACATCTCGGCCTTGACGCGGTCGAGGTTGAACTTGAGGTGCGGGGTCTCGGCGTTGTAGCCTGCGAACGCCATCAGGATGTGCGGATTGGCGTTAAGCTTCGCAAGGAGATGCTTCTTTACCTCGTCCATCTTCATCGGGTCGGCGTGGGCCTTGTCCTGGATGTGCACCGAGATGCCGTTGGACATTCCGAGGCCGGGGATCGCAGGCGGCATGAACACCTGCCACTTCGGCTCCGGCACCGCCGCAAGAAGCTGTTGGATCCTGCCGACCAGCATCGCCGCATGCTGCTCCGGAAGCGGGCGTTGGTCCCAGCCCTTGAGGTCGATGATGAGCGTCGTCTGGTTTTCGCCGCGTCCGCCGATCATGCCCCAGCCGGTGATGGAAATGACGCTCGCGACCTCCGGAAGCTGGCGCAAGAGCTCTACCGACCGCAGCGCCGCGTCACGGCTGCGATCGCGGGCGGTGCCCTCCGGCATCTCCATCGAGGCGAAGATGACGCGCTGGTCCTCGTCGGGGAGGAAGGCCGTCTGCGTCTTCATGAAGAAAGAGACCGTAAGCAGTATCGCCAGCAGCAGCAGCACTCCCGCGAGGAATATGCGGCTTGCGAGCCACTTGGCGGCTACGACGAAGAGCCCCTTGACATGGTTCACGAACCAGTTGAACCACGCAAGCGGGCCGTGCTTGAACGGGCGAGACTCGCGCAGCAGGAGCGAGCAGAGGGCCGGCGCGAGCGTAAGCGCGCACAAGGTGGAGAAGCAGACCGCCGCGGAAAGAGTTACGGAGAACTGCTGGTAGATGCGCCCTGTGATTCCGCTCATGAAGCCGACCGGCACGAAGATTCCGAGGAGGACGAGCGTCGTCGCTATGACCGCGCTCGTGACGTCGCTCATCGCCTGGATCGTGGCCTCCTTCGAGTTGAGACCCCTCGTCTCTATGAGGAACTGCACGCGCTCCACGACGACGATGCAGTCATCGACGACGACGCCTATCGCGAGGACGAGCCCGAACAGGGTTAGGATGTTGATGGAGTAGCCGAGGAGGGCCATGAGGATGAACGTCGAGCAGAGCGAGACGGGAATCGTCAGGACCGGTATGAGCGTTGCGCGCCAGTCCTGCAGGAAGAGGTAGCAGACGAGCACGACGAGGCTGAAGGTTATGAGGAGCGTGAGGACGATCTCCTTCACGCACATGCGCACGTAGTCGGTGGCGTCGTATGGGGTCATCCACTCGAGGTCTTCGGGGAAGGACTTTGCGAGGTACTCCATCTCCTTGTAGATCTGGTCCATCGTCGCAATGGCGTTCGCGCCGGGCTTCTGCTGCAAGGCGACGGAGACTGCGTTCCCTGCGTTGAACTGGCCCGTGAACATGTAGTTTTCCTCGCCGATTTCCGTGCGGGCGATGTCCTTGAGCCTCACGAGGCCGCCATTCTCGTCGCGGCGGACGACGATCTCGTTGAACTCCTTCGGCGTCATAAGCCGTCCCTTCGCGGTCAGCGTATAGACGTGCGCGCCGTTCTTCGGGATGGGCGAGGCGCCGACCGAGCCGACAGACGCCTGGACGTTCTGCTTCGAGACCGCCGCGATGACTTCCTCGGTGTTGAGGCCCTGCGCGGCCATGCGGTCCGGGTTGAGCCAGACGCGCATAGAGATTCTCGGGCCATAGACCGTCGCCTCGCCGACGCCGGGGATTCGCAGAAGGACGGGCTGGATGTTGCCGTAGATGTAGTCAGATATCTGGAGGCGCGACATCGTGCCCTTCGGCGACCTCAGGCAGATTACGCCGAGCATGTCCTCGGCCTGCGCGCGTATGCGCCCGCCGAGCTGCTTCACCTCGGACGGCAGCTTCGCCTCGGCCTGCGCGACGCGGTTTTGGACCTTTACCATGTCCATGTCGCGGTCGGACTCGACCTCGAACGACAGCGTGAGCTGGTAGGTGCCGGTGTCGGAGCAGGAGCCTACCATGTAGAGCATGTCGTCTACGCCGTTCACCTCGTCTTCGATAGGCATCGCGACGGTGTTAAGGATCTCCTTCGCGTTCGCGCCCGGGTAGTTGTACATGACGCTTATCGAAGGCGGCGTGAGGCGCGGATACTGCGAGACCGGCAGCCACTTTATCGACATCACGCCCGCCATCGTAAGCACGATAGATATCACCATCGCAAAGCGCGGGCGCTCCACGAATATACGCGAAAACGTCTTTATCTCGTCTATTGACTTTCTGAGTGACAGTTTCATATTTTGCTCCTTCAGCCTAAATTGCGAGGCCCCCTGCGACTATGACGACGATTATCGCAGGAACTACATACCGGAAGACTGGCCGGAACCAGTCTGGAAGCGCCGCGCCGCGCCCTGCGGACGCTTCGGCGCGAAACGCCTCCCAGCCCCATCCTATCCGCCACGAAACGAAGATCGAGAGCGCGAGCCCGCCGAGCGGAAGCCAGAACTTGCTGAAAACGAAGTCTTCTATTTCAAGCGCGCCATCTACGAATACGCACGGAAGCGAAAGCGCGGCGACTGCGCAGCCGACGGACAGAGCCGCCGTCCTGCGGCCGATGCCAAGCTCGTCCACAAGCCCGCCTACGAGGCACTCGAACACGGCGACGACCGTGGTAAGCGCGGCAAGCGAAAGGAAGAGGAAGAAGAAGAACCCCCAGACACTGCCGCCGGCCATCGCCGCGAACACCTTAGGGAGCGCGGAGAAGATGAGGCCAGGGCCGCACGTGACATCTACGCCGTAGGTTGCGCAGGCCGGGAATATCACGAGCCCTGCCGTGAACGCGACAAAAGTGTCGATGGCGATTATGAAGGCCGACTCCTTGACGAGCGACTCGCGGCGCTGGATGTAGCTTCCGAAGATGGTCATCGCCCCTACGCCTATCGAGAGCGTGAAGAACGCCTGGCCCATAGCGTCGAAAACGACGCGCCCCGGATGCTCGACGAGCGGCGTCCAGTCGGGGCGAAGGTAGAAGGAAAGCCCCTTCGCCGCGCCATCGAGCGCAAGCGCCTTCGCCGCAAGAACGCCCATGATGATGAGGAGCGCAAGCATCATCCACTTGGTGACGCGCTCCACCCCGCGCCGGACCCCGACCGCGCACACACAGGACGCCACGGCCACGGAGACGAGCATGAAAACGAGGCAAGTGCGCCTGTCGGCGACGAGCGCGGAAAATTCCGGCGGGGCTCCCGAAAAAGCGTAGGAGCCCGCGAACGCAAGAAGCCACCCCGCGACGTCGGTGTAGTAGATCATGAGGAGGAGGTTCCCCGCGAAAATCACAAAGCCGATACGCCCCCACGCCTTTCCGCCAAGAGAGCGGAAGGAACCGACGATGCCAGAGCCGCCGCCCCTTCCAACTGCAAGCTCCGCGAGGAGGACCGGAAAGCCGAAAAGCGCGAGAAACGCGAGATAGACGAGCACAAACGCCGCGCCGCCGTTCTGCCCGACGACGAACGGAAAGCGCCAGACGTTCCCGAGGCCCACGGCGCACCCCGCCGCAAGCATCAGAAAGCCAAACCTGCTCGCCAGTTTCTCCCTCACGTCATTCAACCACCGGCGGCTTGTAGTTCGGGTCGAGGTCGTCGTTCATCGTAGGCTCCGCAAGATGGACCTTCATGCCGGGGCCGAGCTTGCCGATGCCGGAGATGACGACTTTCTCGCCAAGCTTCACCCCCGACACGACCGGCATCCAGCCCTCGCTCATCTCGCGCAGCTCCACGACGCGCTGCTCAACGGTCATGTCGTCCTTAAGCACCCACACGCACTGGCTGCCGGTTGCGACGTCGAACACGGCCTGCTGCGGCACGCACGGCATCTTCGGCGGCTCCTTGCGGTCCGTGAGGAGCGTCACGTAGCTGTTGGGGATTAGGAGCCTGTCGGGGTTCGGGAAGGAAAGGCGCATGATGATGGTCGCCGTGTCCTTGCTCATCGCGTTGTCGTCGAAGTCCCAGCTCCCTTCCTCGCCGTAGTTGCTGCCGTCAGGCAGGATGAGGCGCATGCGGTAGTCGGGAGCCTTGCCGGCCTTGAGAGCCATCCGCCAGCCGATGTAGGGGCGGTCGGTGAGCGGGAACGAGACGCGCATTGGGTCGATCTGGACGATTCTCGCGAGCGCGCCCTTGGACGGCGCAACGTAGTCGCCGACGTGGGCGCTCGTCTTTCCGATCTGCCCGCTGATAGGCGCGATGACCTTCGCCTTCTTGAGGTCGTATTCGGCGACTACGAGATTTGCCTTCGCCTGGAGGACGGCGGCCTTCGAGCTCTCCCAGCCGGCCTCGGCGTCGTCGCGCTCCTTCTGCGTGATGCCGCGCTCGTCGGCCTTCTGCATGCGCTCGTTGTATCTACGCGCGCGGCGCTCCTCCGCCTCGGCGGCGGCGAGGTCGGCCCTGCGCTGGTTGGCCACGGCCTGGTAGCGCTCGTCGTCGAGGACGTAGAGGATCGCGCCCTCCTTCACGACGTCGCCTTCCTTGAAGAGTATCTCCTTTACGTAGCCATCGACCTGCGGAAGGAGATCTACCTCCTGCATGGCCTCGGCGTGCGCCACGAACTTCTCGGGGAGGTTGTATTCGCGCTCCTCCACGGCCCTCGCGGCAACCGTCACCACGGCCTGCGGCATCTGGACCACTGGCGCGGCGCCCTTTGGCCAGAGCTCGCGCGCAATCCAGCCTCCGGCCGCGCATGCGACAGCAAGCACGATCGTCCCTACGAGCGCGCCCACCGAGCCGCCCTTTTCCTTCGTTTCTGTTTTTGCTTCCATTATTCCATTTCCTTTCGATAGATTCCCCGCGCTTTCGCGCCAAGGCCATTTCACGCTGCGCCGCCGTCGGCGCGGATAGAGTTCCACACCGAATCATACGACTTCCTGATAGTGTCCTCGAGATCGCAGGGGAGCATCTTGGCTATGCGTGCGTGGACGAGGCCGTCCCAAATCGCGATGCAGACGCTTGCGACCTTTACGGGATCGACATCCTTCCTCACCCGACCCGCCTTAATGTCGTTCTCAACGGCCGTGCGGAACGCGGCCCACGGCCCGAAGCGCTTGTTGCGCATGAGATCGGCGCGGACTTCCGTCATGGTCGCGTCGGCCCACCTGATCTGCTCATGGAGAAGGAGGAAAAACGCCATTCCCTTCGCGTCTTTCGTGATCTTTATCGCGTTTTTCAACATCATGTCTGCGACGACGGTGAACGAGAGGCCGGAGAAAGAGAGCGCGCCATCCGGCAGAAGCGAAATCGTCTGGCGCTTGAACTTTGCGAGCATCTCGTCGACAAGGGCGAGAAGGAGGTCGGTCTTCGACTTGAAGTGCCAATACACCGCGCCCTTCGTCATCTTCAGCCGCGCCGCGATGTCGGTGAACGTCGTATGCTCGTAGCCGTTCTTGGAAAACAGCGCAAGCGCGCTCGCCATTATGCGAGCCCGCGTCTTTTGCGCATTCTCCTTTGTCGTCCTAGCCATTGAAGTAGTGTATTATACATACTTTCAGGTAGGTATGTCAATCAAGAATCTATTCAAACGGCAAGGCCCCTGCCTCGCCGATGGCTCGCCTTCCGTAGCCCGAAGGGCGAAGGATGGTGGAGGTGAGGACTCTCAAACGGAACACGCAAAAATAGGGACCACCGCTCCCTATTTTCCCAAAGTTCCGTTTGAAGCATCTCATCTGTCATTAGGGAACGCGCATATTATGTCATATTTCTGACGAATCGGTGACTTTGCCTCCTGACGGCTTTCAAACGGAACTTCCTCTATTTTGTTTTGGAAATAGGGACCATTGTCTCTAAAATCATTCTGGGGCTTCTCGGAGGTCGGCTACCGCACGGTCATCAGCTCGTCCCATCTCGTCTGGTTTCGACGCTACACTACAAGCGTGAACTTCGCGCCTTCGCCGGGCTTCGACGAGACCATGATTTTGCCGCCGTGCAGCTGGGCGATGTGCTTTACGATGGCGAGGCCAAGCCCCGTGCCTCCAAGAGACCGGCTGCGATTCTTGTCAATGCGGTAGAAGCGTTCAAAAAGATGGGGCTGGCATTCTTCGGGGATTCCTATTCCGTGGTCGGTTACGCTGATTGCCGCCTTGCCTGATGGTGTCCTTTCAACGCAGACTTCAACATTTTTCGAGCCGCTGTGGCGCAATGCGTTCTGTATGAGGTTGGTGACGGCGGACTCTATCAGCCGCGCGTCGCAATGACGGGCAAGCGTCTCCGCGTCCTGCATTTTACGGACGAATGAGAGGGTAACGCCCGCCTTCTTGGCCGCCGGGCGGGCGAGGTTGACCGCAGTCAGCGTGATGTCAGCGACATCACATGGGGCGAATGCAGCGTCATGTTCCGCCTCGGCCTTTTCGAGTCCGGCCAACGCGAGAATGTCATCGACCAGCGCGACGAGTCGCGAAGAATGGTTTTTGATGACGTTCTGAAGTTCTGAGCGGTCCGCGTCGTCAAGTCGCGCCGCATCGTCAGCGAGCATTTCCGCCGCTCCGAGAATGCCGGTTACCGGGGTCCTGATCTCGTGCGTGACATTTGATATGAAGTTGGTGCGGAAGCGCTCGAGCTTGCGCATCTCCATCATCATCTTGTCCTGAAGGTCGCGTTCGGCGGAGAGCCGCGAAAGACGGCGTTCATAGCGCCGCGTGAGGAAGAACAGCACGGCGACAATCAAGGCGCCCGTCCCGACGGCGGCGATGAGCCCGCGAACCGCGTCCGCCTTGGCGTCGGTCACCGCCTGGTATGGAACGGCGATGCGCAGCACGTAGTCGCCGATGCGCCGTGCGAAATAGAACATCGAAATGTGAAGCGTCTCTGATTCGCGGATGACGCTGCGGGGCAGGCCGTCTGCGCAGACAGCCTCGAACTCCGCGCGGTCTGCGTGGTTGGGCAGGTCG
>JBGUVV010000446.1:0-5374 GCA_045220525.1 Kiritimatiellia bacterium | reverse complement strand
AGCGCCTTCACCTGCGCGATTGCATTGGTGAAGCAGACGCCGTGGCCAGTCTCGTTGCCCATCGACCAGAGCGTGACGGACGTGTGGTTGCGGTAGAAGACGACATGGCGGAGATTGCGCTCCACTATCGAGTGCGTCCACTCCGGGAAGCGCCCGAGCCCCTTCTCGCCGTAGCCGGGCTCGTGTGCCTCCACGTTCGCTTCCGCGCAGACGTAGATGCCGTATCTGTCGCAGAGGTCGTACCAGAGGTGGTGGTCGGGATAGTGGCAGGTGCGGACCGTGTTGACGTTATACCGCTTCATCAGCGTGATGTCCTTCAGCATGTCGTCCATCGTCACCGTGCGCCCGTTGTCGGGATTCGTCTCGTGGCGGTTCACGCCCTTGAACTTGATCTTCTTGCCGTTGAAGAGGATCGTGTTGCCTACGACCTTCACCTCCTTGAAGCCTACCCTGCGCATGCGGATATCAGAGCCCTTCTTAACGACGAGCGTGTAGAGATATGGCTTTTCCGCGCTCCAGAGGCGGGGCTTGAGTTGGAGTTGGAGGAGAGAAGTTGGAGTTGGAGGAGAGAAGTTGGAGGGGGAGGTGGGAGTCAAGTCGCCGACCTTCTTTCCGTCCGCTTCATAAAGCGAGGCAGAGCCACCATTCTCCAACTCCAACTCGAGGCTCCAACTCTCATACCCGTCCACAGGACGGGTCTTCACCTTGAAGTCCCAGATGCCGTCCTTGGGCATCGACCAGAGCGTAACGTCGCGGAAGATCCCGGAGAACCGGCACATGTCCTGGTCCTCAAGGTAGCTCCCGTCGCACCAGCGATAGACCTCCACGGCAAGAACGTTCTCGCCCGGCTTCAGGAACTTCGTGACGTTGAACTCGCTGGGGAGCTTCGAGTCCTCGGCGTAGCCGACCTTCTCGCCGTTCACCCACACGTAGTAGGCGGAATAGACGCCGTCGAACCTGAGGAACACCTCGCGCCCGGCCCAGCCTTCCGGCACGGTGAACTTGCGGCGGTAAGAGGAAACGGGGTTGTAGTCTGCCTTGCCCGACTGCCGATCCTTGATGAACGGCCACTCCAGCTTGTGCGGGTAGCGGACGTTCACGTAGCCCGGAGAGCCAAAGCCGCGCATCTCCACGCACGAGGGGACGTCTATCGTCAGCCAGTCCGCGTCAGGGTAGTCGGCGCGGTAGAAGTCCTTCACGCGGAGGTCGGGATTGCCCGCCCACGAGATCTTCCAGATGCCGTTCAAGGACATCTTGTAGGGAGTCTCCGGCTCGATTGCGTCTGTAAACGCCGCGGACTCGTCCGCGAGCGGCATCGAATACGTGCGAGCCGCCTCGCGGTTGATCGAGTTGACCGAGAGGTTTTCCCAGTCGTTGACCTCGGCGACGCAAAGCGACGCGGCAAAGGCTGAGCAGACGGCAAGGCTTTTTTTCATAGTTCCTTAACCTTGAGATTGCAGAACGAAACGGTGGAATCTGTGTGGTCCTGCAACAGCAGCCGGCCCTCGCGGGCCTCGCCCCAGAATGAGCCGGGATCCTGCCACGCGAGGTACTTGGACTTCGCCACCGCGTCGCGGAACGCCTTGGAGCCGCGCTCGTATTCAAGCACCTTGACTCCGTTGAGCCAGTGCTCGACGTGGTTGCCCTTGGCGACGACCATGCCGGAGTTCCACTCGCCGGCGCCCTTCACTATCCCGTCGGCATTGGCCGCCATGATGTCGTAGAGGGACGCGCACTTGCGGTTGCCGCCTACGCCCTTGTCGGAGTCGGGGTGGAAATTCTCGAGGATCTGGTACTCTTCGCACGAGCTCCTGTGCTGGCCCTCGTTGAAGAAATACTTCACGCCGGAGTTGGCGCCCTTTGTCAACCTGAAGTCGAACTTGAACACGAAGTCGGAATACTTGCGACGGGTCACGATGTCGCCGCCGCCGCCCAGCTTCGCGTCCTCCGGAGGCAGAGGGAACCAGGTCCTGTCCTGCGCAATACCACCCATGGGGCGCATCGTGAGGCAGCCGTCCTTGACGAACCAGCCGCGCTCGGGGAACTTCTTGACCTTGAGCCACTCTTCCTTAACGCCCATCCAGAGGTCTGCGGGGAGGTTCTTCCCGTCGAAAAGGAGCTTCCAGCCCTCGGCCTTCTCCTGGGCTGTGAGGCTGTTGGCCCCTTCAGGCACCGGCCTCATCACGGCCCTGGGGCGTATGCAGTCCATGACGCCGCGATAGTAGCCGATGGACTCCGCCAGCGGGACTTCGTTGCAGTCGAAGTCCTTCTCGTATTCCACGAGGCAGTAGCCGTTGTAGCCGACGTCCGCCAGCGCCTGCAGGATGCCAGGTATGTCAAGCTCCCCGCGCGGGCCCTCCTTCGCATAATTCGCAACGGGGTCGATCTTGATGTTCTTTAGGTGCACCTCGACCACGCGGTCGCCGTGCTTGCGGATGAATTCGGCGGGATCAAGCCCGGCGCGGCGCTCGTGCCCGACGTCAAGGCAGACGCCCAGCCTCTTGTCGCGGCCGCCAATGCGCGCAAGCGACGACTCCGCCGTCGGGTAGAGATACGCGTTGTCCGGGCCGTGGTTGTGGACGGCCGCCCTGAGATCGTACTCGATGCAGTATTTCTCGAGCAAGTCCATCATCTTGTCGCTCTCCAGCCTCCACTCCCTGGGAGGGCATATCTTGCTCCTCTCCTTGGGATCTGATATGCCGGCGATCTTCGGATTTAACTCGAACGGCACGACGGAAATGTACTTCATCCCGTAGCGCTTCGCGAACTTGCACGCGGCGGCAAGCGTCTCCTCGTCCGAGAAGTAAAGCGGCCCGAGGGAAACGACCTCTACGCCGAACTTGGCGCACTTCTCCTTGTAGGCGGCGATTTCGCCGTCGGACGCGTCGCGCCGAATCGAGCTGTCGATGAGGCCGAGGTAGTGGCAGTCCATGTCCTCCAGCATCTCCAGCACGTGGTCGAACGGCTGCTTGTGCATCGTGTAGCGGGCGACGCCAAGCTTGTACGGCAGCGTCGAGACGCGGCAGCTCGGGCTAAGCGCTCGCTTCTTCGGCGCGCATTGCGAATCGGAAGCGACCGCAGTTGCGGCGCACATGGAAAGCGCAGCCATCGTTGCGGCCACGAAAATCAGTTTTTGCATTGTTAATTTCTCCTTATGTGTATTTATGTAAATCATGGTCGGATTCGGCTACTCCAGACGGAAGGCGTCGGCAATGCCATCGGGCCACGCGTCCGCCGCGAAAGAGAACGTCCCGTCCTTTGATATCTGCGAGACCGCTCCCGTTGCAAGGTGCACGGCCTTGCTGAACCGCCCGATGCCATCCGGAAGCTCCAACGTCCTCTCCGGGGTTTTGGTCCACAGGCGGATTGCATATGTCTCGCCGCCCTTGCCGCGCGTGAACGCCCAGTCGCCGCTGCGATACGGAGGACAGAGCCGCGTCGAGTAAATCGCTTCGCCGTTCGCCTTCAGCCATTTCCCAAGCCCGTCGAGACGTTCCACGGCGGTCCGAGGGAAGCGTCCGTCGGGCCCTGGCGCGATGTCGAGCGCCAGGTTGCCGCCCTTTGCGACGATGTCGACGAAGAGATGCACGAGGTCCTTCACCGGCATGTACGAGTCGTCGTAGCGGTACGAGAAGCCTGTGCCGAGAGGCGTACACGTCTCCCACGGGATTTCCAACGCCTTCGGAGGCACGGTCTGCTCCGGCGTTATGACGTCCTCGCAGGTGTTGCCGGCAGTGCGGTCGACTGCAATAAGGTCGGGCTGGATCTTGCGAGCCTCGTCGACGATCTCCTCGATGCGGATATCGAGACCGAACTTCGGCTGCACCTGCCCGCCGTCGAGCCAGAGGCTATCAAATGGCCCGTACCCCGCGACGAGTTCGAGGAGCTGGTTCCTGGTGTATTCCCTGAACCGCGCCCACCGTTCCGGCTCGGCCTTGACGTCGTAGGTGGGCATTCTCGTCACGTGCCTGCCCATCCCGCAATTCTCCCAGTAGTCGGGATGGTGCCAGTCGGGCTTGGAGAAGTAGCATACTACGCCGAGGCCGCGCGCGCGAAACGCGTCGAACACATTGCGGCAGACGTCGGCGTACTTGTGCGACGAGAACGGGCAGCCCTTCGCCGTCACCTTCCAGTCCGTGTACTTCGAGTCGTACATGCAGAAGCCGTCGTGGTGTTTTGTCGTGAGCACGAGGTAGCGGAATCCGTTGCGGGCCGCGATGTCAGCCCACACCTCCGGCTGAAGCCGCACGGGGTTGAACGACCTGTACATCGACCAGTACGTGCGTTTCAGCTCCTCCCCGTCGCCAGTCCAGTCCACGAGCCTGCGCGACCACGACGCCTCCTCGTCCACGAGCGGCCACGATTCGTGTATCCCGAGCTGGTTGTAGATCCCGAAGTGCACCATGAGGCCGAGCTTCCTGTCGCGGAACCTTTCAAGCGCGGCCTTGACCGCCGCAGACGTCGGCGCATGGTAGTTCTCGGGCATGTACGTATGCACGCCCTCCTGGATTATCTCCTCCTCGGTCTTGCCTGCGCCATGCACGGCAAGGGCCGACGCCGCAATGGCGGCGGCTATCAGTTTCTTCATGTCCTTTCTCTCCTTTCAAACACGCGACTAGACAGCACTTTGTTCCTCCAGACATCGTGAACAGTCACGACGAGCCGGCCGTCCACGACGGAACCTTCAATGACCGTCGGGCAATAGCGGTCATCCGCGACAAATCCGGCACCATAGCCCATCTCCGGCCCGCCGCCGAGAACCTGAGCCCATCGATGCCCAGGCACCGCGTCGTCCCAGCGGTGCAAATGCTCGTGCCCGCAGACGACAAGCTGCACACCGCGCCTGTCGAGCACCGGTCCCCACGACTCGTTGCACTCCCGTATCCACGAAGCGCACCCTCTGGGAAGAGGCTTCTCGCACCCGTTCGGATTCGGGCCGGAATTGTACAGCGGTATATGGCAGAAGGCAACGGCAAACGGCGCGGATGCGATTTCACTTCTCGCCAATGCCTCTTCAAGCCATTCAGCCTGCAGCGCACGATAGGCCGAGAACGAGCCAAGCCCGCAGAGCCTTGCGTCTTCGTCGTGGATTCCCTCGCCCGTGTCGAGCCCGACAAGGGCGATATCGCCCTGTCTCACGGCGAAATTCCACTTCAGCGCGGCAAAGCGCCCCTCGTGCTCTGCCGCGGGACGGCATGCGACAACTTCGTCGATGTGCCGCGCGTACTGCCCCTCGAAGTCGTGGTTCCCCGGAAGGAACAGAAGCGGCGAATCAGACGCATAGTCCCTTGCCGGGACGTCCGGCGACAGAAACGTCTTGACCGCCGTCACCTTGTCCTCCGTGCAGTTCAGCGCGTCGCCGTTCCACACGACA
>JBGUVV010000445.1:0-11298 GCA_045220525.1 Kiritimatiellia bacterium | reverse complement strand
AGTGGGCCGTGCAAGCCAATAAGGGGTCAGGGTTTAGCAGTCAGGGGGCAGGAGTCAGGGGTTTGGAGTCAGGAGTCAGGGGTTAGGAGTCAGGAGTCAGGGGTCAGGGGTCAGGGGTTAGGGAAGTGGGAGCTTGTTGATGCCAAGACGGGGGTTGTCGCGTTCGTCTCGCCTGTCCCGCCCGTCCTTCGTGTCGCTGACTCGATGACGAAGGAGGGGACTCCATTCACCGGTGAAGAGACTTACGAAATGGATTTTTCGTCCGTCACGAACGAGGGAACGTATTTTGTGCGCGTCCCGGGCGTAGGGCGCAGCGCCGACTTCCGCATCTGGCGCGGCGCGGCGGAAGACGCCTTTAGAGTCCATATGGGCGGCCTCTACCAGAAGCGCTGCGGCATCGCGAAGACCGAGCCATACACTCACTGGACCGCAGGGGCGTGTCACACGAACGTCGTGCGCGGCACTTTCTCGCCGGAGGAAGGCAAGCTGCCGAAAGACGTAAAGTGGTTCGAAGTCATACGCCAAAATACCGACTGGGAGAATGGCGAAAGGATCGCGGTGTCAGGCGGCTGGCATGACGCGGCGGACTACGACCGCCGTCCGGCGCACCTCAATGTCGTCAATGACCTTTGCGCCATCTATTTGATGATGCCGTCGAATTTCCGCGACGGGCAACTTGCGATTCCTGAGAACACGAACGGCATTCCCGATATCCTCGATGAAGCGGAGTGGGGGCTAAGGCATCTTCTCGCCGTTCAGCAGAAGGACGGCGGCGTCGGCACGTGGATAGAGACGACGGCTCATCCCGTTCCCGGGAACGTCGCGGAGCGCGATACGATGCGCTATGCCGTCTCTCGCGCTACGCGAGGGAGTTCCCTTTCCTACGCCGCGCATGCCGCGCTTCTTGCGAGGTGCAATCCGATCTTCAAGGAAAAGTATCTTGATTCAGCGAAACGCGCGTGGGACTTCGCCATGAAGGCAGAGCCTGCGCACGAAACTTTCGTCGTCTCCAAGAAAAAGGGGCTCCTCTCGCGCGAAGAGCGCAAAGTGGAGTGGGACGAGCCGAAGTCGCTCTCCGCTCTCGCACTTGCGAAGGCAGCGATCAACCTCGCCGCGCTCACAGGCGATCAGTCGTATCTGGAAACTTTGGAGCGTATGAAGAAGGATGCGCTTTCGGACCTAAAGAAGAACGAATGGAAGTGGGGGGCGTTGTCGTTCGCGGGAGAAAACGCGCTTGGGTTGCCGATAGAGGCGGAGTGGCTTTGGAAGGAATGGGAACGCAGGCTTATCAATCGGGCGAACGACATGGTAAAGCAGGTGAACGAGGCATACGCCTACAGATGCCCGTGGTGGTTCCCCGGGAAGGGGTGGTGCCACGCGATGAGCTGGGGCCAGAGCCATCCGCTTCGCCGCGCTCAGACGCTAATCGCCGCGCATGCGGCGACTGGGAAGGAAAAGTATCTTTTGGCCGCATACGCCGCGCTTGATTTCCACAATGGATGCAATCCGCAGGGCGTGACGCTTACGAGCGGACTTGGGCGCGTCTATCCCGTTGCATTTCTCGACCTGCCGTCGTATGTGGATGGGCTCGCCGAATATGTTCCCGGGATAACGCCGTACAGGTGGAACTACGGAATGCCTGCGAAGGCGGTGGAGCTTGTTTATGGCGGCGACAAGGCGCTTGCTGCGAAGTGCCCGATCTGGCGCAGGTGGGGAAACGTTGAAAACCTGACTGTCGCCGCGAGCGAATACACGGTGTGGGAGACTATTGCCCCGGCGGCGTCGGTATGTGGTTATCTTCTCTCGCCATCTGGAACTCCGCCGCCGGTCCGTCCGGCTCCGGCGGAAGACGTCAGGAAACTTGAGGGATATTGGGCGATGCCGTAGGGGAATGTAGAATGTAAAATGTATAATGTAAAATGAAGAGTGGACTATGAAAGATGAAATCAAGACAACGGTGGTGACGGCGGGCGACAGGGCGTTCGCCTGGGGTGCGCTCATTTTGGTCGCCAGCATGCGCAAAAACGGAATGAATCATCCAGTCATAGTCGGCACGACTGGCTGGACCACGGACTTGGAAGATAAGGTGCGGTCTTTGGGCGGCGTGACTCTTAAGGAGCTTCCGCCGTCGCGCCAGTGCGTGACATGCCAAAAGCCGCTGCTCATGAATCTCGACGAAATCGAGACCGACTGGGTCTGCTGGGCGGACTCCGACGGCGCATTCGTCGGCGACTGCTCTGAGTGGCTTGTCGGCGACAATCCCGACGAGATTATCATCCGCAAATATAGCCCTCCGCCAGACGACTTCAAGCCTGCCACTCTTGAAACGTGGCGGCGCGACGTGGAGAAGTCCTTCGGCGCGGCGCTTCCCGAAAGCCGCTATCCTACGCGCATGAACGCGCCGTTTATCGTCCTCAACCGCAAGTGGCGGAAGTTCATGGAGCGCTGGCAGAAGCAGATCGGGAATGTGCTGCCGTCGGATGTCGCGATAATCATGAAGCACGGTTCGCCGTATTTCCAGACGGACGAAAGCGTGCTCGGAAGCCTCCTTTGCTTCGACCCCGAGGCACCGAAGGTCGTGGAAAACTACAAGGCAAACGGCAGCGTTGACAAGAGCCGCTACTTTGCGCACTTCGCCTACAACCCGAAGCCGTGGCAGATGTGGAACTCCTATTCCCTCAAGTGGCATTGTGTCGTCGCTCCCATCGTCGACTGGCTCGTCGAGAAGGGCGTCGTGAAGCCCTGCGAACTGCCGCTGCCGCTGAAAAAGGGGTGGTGGCCAGTCTGCCGCGCCGCAGCGCCTCTCGCGCCGT
Organism: Kiritimatiellia bacterium; assembly: GCA_045220525.1. Lineage (GTDB taxonomy): Bacteria > Verrucomicrobiota > Kiritimatiellia > RFP12 > UBA1067 > UBA1067. The sequence goes on along the minus strand of JBGUVV010000445.1, from coordinate 8,485 downwards.
GGGTATGGCGCGGAATCAAGCTCAAGAGGAAGATCTTCAAGGCATGAAACTCGACTTTAGGAAAAATGTAAAGCGCAACATGCTAGCCAATGCGGCCAGCAGCGGCATTCGGCTTGTTTTCCCGTTCCTTAACCGCACGCTCTTCCTCTGGCTGCTTAGCCCGGCGTTCCTCGGCCTCAACGGGCTTTTCTGCTCCGTCCTTGGCGTCCTCGCCCTCGCAGAGCTTGGCTTCGGCACCGCCGTCGTGTGCTCGATGTATAAGCCGGTGGCGGACGACGACAGGGATCTTTTGCGCGCGTATCTCAAGTTCTACCGCACCGTCTATCGCTGCGTCGGCGTCGTCATCTTCGCCCTCGGGCTTGCGCTTCTTCCGTTCCTCGACAAGCTCGTGCACGGAACCGTTCCCCCGGGCATAGACTTGCACATCCTCTACGTCATCCACCTCGTTAACACGGCGGCGAGCTACTTCCTCTTCGCGTATCGCGGCGTAGTGCTGGGCGCACACCACCGCAACGACGTAATTACGAACATCCGCACAGCAGTGTCCGTGGCGCAGTATGTGGCCGTGTTCCTCATTCTCCTCGTGATGCGCCAGATCTTTGATCAGCCGCCCGCGACAGTTTACTACTGCTACGTCATAGCGACCGTCGTCTTCACTGTCGTGCAGAACGTCCTGCTTGTCACGGCGTCCCGCAGGCTCTTCCCCGACATCGAACCGCGCGGCACTTTGCCGGTCAGTCTGCGCCGTCATGTCCTCTCCGACGTGAAGTCGATCTTCATGCACAAGGTGGGCGGAGTGATAACCCATTCGACGGACAACCTTGTTATTTCGGCGTTTCTCGGCCTCGTCGCTGTCGCCGCATACGGGAACTACTACTACGTCGTCACTTCCGTCGGTAGCCTCGTAGCGATCGTCTATGCGTCGATGACGGGCGGCTTTGGCAACAAGATATACACTGAGTCGAAGGAGGAGAACTTCAAGCTCCTCATGCGGATGAACCGCCTCTCGATGTCCGTCGTCATCTTTTGCGCGGCGATGATGACTGCGCTATTCCAGCCGTTCATATCTGTGTGGGTCAAGGACGACCCCGCCCTCGTGCGCCATGCCTTGACGCCCGTCCTGATGGTTCTTTATTTCTACGTTATGCAGTCGCGCCAGGTGCTGATGTCGTTCAAGTCGGCCGCGTCGCTTTGGTCGCAAGACCGCTGGAAGCCGATTGTCGCGGGTGCCGTAAACCTCGGCACCAACATCCTCTTTGTCCTGCTCCTGCCCGATGCCTACAAGCTTGACGGCGTAATATTCTCGACAATCATTGGTTTTGCGTTCATCCAGATTCCGTGGGAGTCTCACGTCATGTTCACGGCGTTCTTCTCCCGCGCAGAGTCGCGTGTCTGGTGGCGTTCGCAGATCTACTTTGCCGTGCTTGCTGTCGCGCTGAGCGCGGCTGCGTGGATGGCGGCGCACTTGGTTCCGCTCTCAGGCATCGTGGGGCTGGCCGCGAAGGGTGTCGTGGCGTTTGCCGTGTCCGCTGGCGCGGTACTTGCGTTCTTCAGAGGGGATGTGATGTCCATCGTCAAGTCGAAGGGGAAAAAGTGAGCATGGAAAAGATCGACTTTGTCGTAACGTGGGTGGATGGCAGCGACGGCGAGTGGCTTGCTGAAAAGAGGAAGTACCTTGATGCCGCGTCGTCCGCCGCTTCGTCGCTTGCCGGAGGCGAGGCCAACGCCGACTGCCGCTATCGCGACTGCGGGCTCCTCAAGTACTGGTTCCGTTCCGTTGAGAAGTTCGCCCCGTGGGCAGACCGCGTGTTCTTCGTGACGTGCGGCCAGAAGCCAGATTGGCTCGACGAGTCGAACCCGAAGCTGCGCCTAGTGAGCCACGCTGACTACATACCGCAAGAATACCTGCCGACTTTTCATTCGGACACGATTGAGCTTAACCTCCATCGCATACCCGACCTCTCGGAGTGCTTCGTTCTTTTCAACGACGACATGTTTTTACTGAGGCCCTCGACTCCGGACCAGTTCTTCCGTGGCGGCCTCCCCGTCCTTGCATGCGACTTGGGAATTCCAAGGTGGCTTGGCTGCTCCATGGCAAGTCGCATCGTCGTTAACAACGGCGGCGTCCTCGCCAAGAGCATGGACGTCGTGGGCCTCATACGGCGCAATATCCTCAAGTTCGTGAATGTCCGCGAGCTCGGCTTTGCGCGCGCCGCCAAGAACCTCGCCTCCTTCGCCGTAAACCGCATGTTCATCCCCGGCACTTTCGGCCATATCCCTCTCCCGCACCTAAAGTCAACTTTTGAAGAGATCTGGCGCGTGCAGCCCGGCATAATGGACAAGACGTCGCGCAGCCGCTTTCGCATCAACGACGGCGTAAGCCACTGGCTTGCGTCGGCCTGGAACATGGCGAAGGGCGACTTCGTTCCGCTAAACGAAAAGCGCCGCGGAGAGACGGTCCTCCTCGACGACAAGAACTTGGAGCGCGTCTGCAAGCTCGTCGCGTCGCAGGCCTTCCCCCAGGTCTGCATCAACGACTCCGAGCGCATCTCCGACCCGGAAGCCTCCTTCAAGCGCATCGCCGCCGCCTTCGAAAGCATCCTCCCCGAGAAGTCCTCGTTTGAGAAGTAGAAAATAGACATCCGCTGACTATTAAATGGCCACATGCTGGTCGCAAACCCCCGTTTTGACGGGGGTTTTGCCTTTGGCATGTCTTTTGCATATAAGGGGCGGAACAAAAACCAAATAACTGAAAGGAAAATACAAATGAACGAATTCATATCAGACTTCAAGCAGTGGGTTTCCGACATGGCGGACAATCCCGAGCTGATCGGTTCCGAACTTGCCAATGTCGGTGGCAAGATATTTCGGGGTGTCGCGGCTGTCGCGGGCGGAACGGTTGAAGCCGTGGGCTCTGTCGGGGCGGCGGCCGTTGATATCACGGCTAGTGCGTTGGGAGCCGAGTCGGTCGGCGAAGAGGCCGCGAAGGCGATAAGGAAGCCGTTCGCAAAAGTGTCTGATGCGATTCAGGGTACTGCCGCGGCGGCTACGTGCCTTGTAAGCAAAGCGGCCGGCGATGTCGGCGGCGAGATGGAGTCGGAGGCCGAGATCGACGTTCACGGCTCCAAGGCCCTAAAGAAGGCTTTTGGCCGCAGCATTCCGCTGGTGCGGGGGTGTGTGCTCAAAGCGTACTATGGTTTCAGCCGCAGCACCACTGGTGTATATGTCGGCGACAATGAAGTCATCGCCCTTTACGCAGGCGCCAGAAAAGAAGTCTTTGGCGGTGGCGCGGGCGAGCCTGCGTCGATCAAGAAGGTCGGCCTTGACGAATTCCGCAAGTGTGCAGGACCCGTCGGCTTCGAATTGGAATTGCATGTGGCGGCCTCGGCCAACCAGGCGATGCACATGGATGTCATCGCCGATCGCGCAACGGCCGAATACGAGCGTTACGGCAATGCATCGGAGCAGGAACGCGGCGAGCTGCCGGAAAACTGCCACGCATTCACCTACTACTGCATAACAGGTCGCAACCATGCTGACGGCAATTGCAAGGAGACAGAGCTGGACGACGCCCTTGAGGCGTTGATCGGCAAGCCGGCATCCTGGCGTCCCATCGAGGCCGACTGACGGCGAACTGATTTTGCAAATCGATAAACCCGACGAGCGCGGCTTTTTGGTATAATACGCATGAAAACCAGAGTCTACATGATCGATGACGGGGTGAAGGGGATTTCGCATGGCAATGGGTAGAGTAGAGTTCCGCGACGGCAGAGCCATCGCATACGATGAGCTTGGGCGCAAGCGCACCGAGAAGGTTTGCGACAAACTTGTCGGCTACGGGCCGAAGGGATTCGTGATAAAAGTCAATTGGGCATATCGCGCCCATGACCCAAATGGCGTAATCATCGAGCAGGGCATCCCCGAGCGCGTCTTCCTCGACAAGAAGCAGTGGGAGTGGCACGACTCGTTCCTGCGCGTAAGGATGTGAAAGAAACAACAAACAAGAAAGGAATGATTAAAATGGAGATAATAGACTACACTATGGGCGTCGAGACGATTCCTCAGAAGGTGAAATCGTTCGTAGAGTCCAGAGAATCGTTTAACATTGTCAACGTCAAGTCGGGCAAGCAGTCTTTCGTCGTTGATATTGTCGAGAAAGCGATAGAAAGCGAGGGGTTGAAGTGCCGAGTTCGAACCGCAGGGCGTGAATGGATCGCTGCAGGCGCGACCGTTGCGTCCCTTGGCGTAGGTGCGTTGGCAATGGCAGCCATTGCCGGCCATGATATTGCCACGGAAAATCCTGACTATGAGATTGTCAAGGAGATGATCGGTTCCGATATGTCGGTAGTCTATTTGCCGACGCTGAAGTCCAGCGAGCGTGATCTTGGCGGGCAGTTCGCCAAAGTGACCGAGGATGCCAAGAATAAGCTTGGAGAGGTCGGCGAAGCCGTCAAGGATGGTGTCGCCAAGGTCTGGGATTCAGTAAAGGGTGCTTTGTCCTAATAATAAAGACTTGTCGACTGTGAATCTCTAGATTCATAGGTGTGATTTGTTTGCTTGCGAATGGCCCGGTAGCTCTATCTTGGTTGTGAGAGGCGGAATTGTTATGTTCCAGAAGTCGTTACTATGTTTCATTTTCAAGTGAAAGGATGACGAGATGACTGTAAAAGAATTTGATTTCGATGAACTTGTGAATGCGCCTGCATTCACAAGTGACCTTGCGTTTTCTCTAAATGGCTTGACTGCGGAAGAATACATAGCCAAGGTAACAGATGAGATCAACAAGATCGACCTTGATTCCGTCCCGATAGACAGATGGGATATGCTGGTGACATTCCTGCTCGCGTCTTTGGAGGTCGCTGGTGATTTCTTTATTGGCGATCCTGGCATTAAGAACAGCCTTGCTAATAAGAACGGTCCGTTTTGCAAGTGGCTTGAAAAGTTTCATGACAAGGCGAGTTCCACGTCCAAGTGGTGGGGGCACAAGGGATCTGTTCTTGACTATCAAAAAGATGCAACGAAACATTTGACAGGGATGGTTGGGGATCATCGAGGAAAGACTTTCTCGCATGATATGCCGCTGGCAAGTTTCCTTTATGGCGCAAAAGTAAAAGAAGATGATTCGGCAGGAACCAAAGTCGCGAAGCGCACATACAATGGATTTTTGATCGCTCACGATCTTTTGTGCTTTTCCATTTCCATCTATTCGCTCTGCACTGGTAAGTTCGTCGATTTTGGCTACTATGTCGATAAAAATACAGGCGAGAAGGTCTTTGGGAAGATAGTTCAAGACGGATTTGAGCAGTACAATATTTTTGAAGCCATTGTCAAGTACTTGGTTCATATGCTTGCTGATTTCTGTTCGTCACGCAGTTTGCCGATTCCGGGGTGGAGTTTGTTGACGCATATCCCTGATCGTGATGTTGAGGCATTCGCCTTGAAGTTGTATCGAAACGGCATGAATCTTCGGACGATGGCGTTGCAGAGCGTACCGGTAGGCGTGACAGAGCTTCTGATGGCGGTGTACATCTGGGTACGCAGCAAAGACGGTAAGGCCGAGTTCTCTGAGGCAGCCTGGGAGCACAAGAAGAATAAACTCCTGTTGATTGCGCATGGTATTACTACGGCGGTTAACGTTGGCAAGGTGATTATAACGAAATCTCCCTGGCGTTTGAATCTGGTTGTCATCGCTCGCACCTTCCAGTTGATGTGGAAGGCCATTGACGAGGAAACGAAGCTCACTAACAATCACATCCTGAAATTGGACGAACAGGTTTTGAGGGCCAGAATCGAATCGTCCCAAACGCTTGTTTTGCTGGATGAATTGTTGTACGAGACGGACAACCTGAATCGGCTGACAGACGAGCTGTCTAAACGCATGTCTTCGTCCATGCGAACGCGGCGCAGTCAATTAACAGAACTTAAAGAAGAAGCTTCAAAACTCAATTCCATTCTGGAGGACTAAACATGGATACGTCGCTGATTTCACACAAGCGTGAAGAACTCAAGAAGGCTATGGACGAGCTCTGCGCAAGCGCAGGCGCGGATCAGAAATTGTGCGATCAAATCAAAGATCGCGATTTTTGGGAACGATTGTTCTCAAACAACACGCGGGATCTTGCGCGGGCAGGAATGTCCCAAATGGAGATCGTAGAGAAGCTTCAGCAAGCTCTTCAGGGACTTATGGCTGTCGTTCAGGACGCTGACGAGAGAGAGAGGCAGCTGATTTGCGTGATTGATGAATGGCGAAAGTCGGACGATGAGTGGAGCGCGGAGCTTCACGACGCAGTTGGCAAGGCAATTCGGGCGGTAGTTAAAGAGGATGTGAAGGTCACTCGTCTTGATGCAAAAGTCGCTGCGGGAGGAGGAATTGTAGAGTCGAAAGCCGCTGCAAGAAAGACTGCGGCAATGATTGCCGATTACTGTGAAAAGGCAACAAGCGTCAGCGGTGAAGAGTTCTGTACCATCCTCAATAAAACAGTTCAGGAGAACTTTATCAAGAAAGGTATTTCTCTTCGCAACGAGGACAAACAGTTCTTGGTGCGTGAAATGTCCGCTGTCGTTAAGCAAGATATGGAATATGATCAGGGGTTTGGAAGTGAGAGTGTCCCTGCGAAAGTTCTGATAGAGCGCGAATTAGAGAGGTTGTCTCCAGAAGGTGACAAGTACACAGAGTTCCGCGATGAACTTGTTGGAATTATTGATGAGTTCGTGACGCACAAGGCAGAGGTTGATCCCCAAGGGAAGTCAATTCAGCAATTGTCATCAGTCAGAAAGCGTCTGATGGAAAGCCAGTTTGAAATTGCACTGATTGGCGAGTTTCAAGGAGGGAAGTCTACAACGTTCAATGCGCTTTGTGGAGGACGAGAGATTTCGCCTCGCGGGCTTGGTACGGGTGGAGTTAAGACGAGTGCTGCGGTCATTACTGCACAGAATATTGCCGGCAATGAAACCCGTAATGGAATGAATGAGTGGGCCGAAATTACATGGTTGACGAAGCCTACACTTCAATCTCGGATAGCGTATGCGCTAAACCTTGAGGACAAGGGGGTGTTGCCATCGGTGGCGGAGTTGGAAACTGCCGCTAAAGTGGCATGGAAGAACCTCTCCGCAGATGATGATGATGTACGTGACATGCTGCAGGTTGCGACATTGCAGCTGCGGCTTCTGAAATCAAAAGAGTTTGATTCGATAATACAGCGCAATCTGGTTGCAATTGACGAGTTCCAGAAATATGTGCAGTTCCCAAAGAATTGGGAGATGCGATGGGGCGAGAAAGGCTATGATGCTGATTTCACTATTGAGGAGAGCCTCTTCGCTGCTTTGGACAGCATTTTAGTTAGAATTCACTCCGAGTATCTTCAAAGGCTTGGTTGTAGGATAACTGACTGCCCCGGATTGTTTGTCAGCAAGTGGGATACCGAACGAGCACTTGAGGTGATGAGTCGGTCGAATGCTGTATGGTATCTCCTGAATGGCAACAAGGAGATGGGGAAGGAGCAGAAGCGCGTTTTGCAATCCATCAGGCAGGGTGGTTGGCATCCTAAATGTTTCTTCACGTTGAACGTGAAAGGCGATGAGTCATCGACGGATGCCATTCTCCGCGCCAATGTGGCGAAAATAAAAAATGCGAGGTTCAATGTAGAGAACCGTGTATTCAAGTATAATGCGGCAGTTGCGTTCCGCCTTGCCCAACTTGAATGCATTGTAAGTGGGAAGTTCGGAAGGCGCGACGTGGATTGTCTTGCAATTGAATCTGCGAATAGGAAAAACTCGTACGCGGACCTCGCCCAAAAGTTCTCAACAGATAATGGGCCTGAACGTATAAAGGCCGTTCGCCAGTTGATTTACAATCTTCTTGTTCCAACGGGGTTCTCAGACCCTGAACATTTTTCAATGACGGATGCTGAACTTGCCGCAGATCTGGAGGCGTTCGCGGGTCTTAAGAACATTGTTCGCTCACTTGAGCGTCATGTAATTTCTTATGGGGCGGCATCCATACTTCTTGGCGACAAGGGTAAATTGCAAACTGACGGAGCCATTCGGTATAGTGGTTCTGGGGCGGAACTTTGTAAGCAGGTTCTTGAAATCTTGCGCGGAGATAAAAAGGCTGAAGAAGTGTCTGCCAAACGGGACTTCGCCGAAGCTCAAAAGAAATGGAAGGAGGACGAAGATAGGTTTGCGAGGTTCAAGAAGTCGGTCGAGAAGGAGTTCCGCTTCTTGGATGAAAATACACATTTGGACGACCTCTTTCTCGAAGACTTCTATAATTCGGCGTGGCAAGACATCCACAACGGTGCTCAGGAGTCGGCGAAGACAATTACACTTAAGGAGTGGAAAAGGCTTAAAGAGTGGAGAAATTGGACTAAGACTAATAATGATGTCAAAGTCGCTGCAACTAAGAAAATCAAAGAAGAATTCTCTCGCGTTTTTAAGTTGGCATTGGATGCGTATGCAAAGCAGATTGCAGGAACTTCGATATACA
>JBGUVV010000444.1:0-5071 GCA_045220525.1 Kiritimatiellia bacterium | reverse complement strand
CCACTTCCCCGGCAATGCACGCAGACGAGCAATGGAGCCCCTCGTGGTATTTTTCGAGTAGGGCGCGGTCGATTCTCGGCCTCTGGTAGAAGCCTCGTATGTGGGCTTCGGAGACGAGCCTCACCAAGTTGCCGTAGCCCGTCTTGTTCTTGGCGTGGAGGCAGAGGTGATAGCGCTTTTCGTGCTTGAGGATCTCGGTGTCGCGAAGAAGATGGTCGCCCGTCGAAGTTACATACGCCTCGACGCCGAGAATGGGCTTTATAGGCGGTAGCCCCGCAAACTTCTTCTTCGTGGACTTGCAGGCGTCGTGAAAGGCCTTTAGCGCGAAGAGATTCCCGTGATCGGTGACGGCAAGGGCCCGCATTCCAAGCTTGCGCGCCCTTAATACGAGCGGCGCTATCTGGCACTGCCCGTCCAGGAGCGAATACGTTGTGTGAAGATGTAGGTGTACGAAGTCCAATTTATGCAAAGTCCAATTCGTCGTTCAATTCGTAAGTATAGCAGAATCAGCCGCGCCTGACAACCCATGACATTTGCACTCCTCCTTGCGGCCGTCGCCGAGAATCCAAAGCGCAGAAATGAAGCCAGAGGCGCAATCGGCTGGCAAAGAGGCCTCGACGAACTTCCGCCCTGCGTCGGGGCCAAGGACAAAGAGGGCCGTGGAAAGGCCGTCAGCCCACATAGCCGACCTGCTACGGACGGTAACGGAGGCTACGTCTGCCGCAACTGCGCCGCCCGTCCTCCCGTCTCGTATGTGGTCTCCGCGGAAATATCTCGCGCTCGTCGCAATGGACTCGCCCTCTTCAAGCTCGACATTCGCAGAATACCCCTCGCCGGCCGGATTCTTGACGCCCACCTTCCAACTGCCCGTGACAGCCTTGAGGTTGCCTCCAAAATCCACGAGGATTCCGACGTCTCGCGGAATCACGCCGTCTGCGACAAGCGCGGCAATCCTCTCTGCGGCAAGATCAACCGCAAGCCCCTTCGCAATCGCCCCAAGGTCAAGGGTGCCATCCCCCCTCCAGCGCGGATTGAACGCCAGGTCCGATGCCTTTGCAAGCTGAAAAGCCGCCTTGTAGCATCGCCGCGCCGCGGCAGCCGTGTCTTCAGGGCTTCCCGCGCCGCACGAAGCCAAGATCTCGTCCTCCGAACGGCACGCCAAATTGGAAAGCTCAGAGTCTTTGCTATGCGCATTAAAGAGGGCCTCTATCTCGCGAGAGGCGGCCGTTGCCGCAGACACGGCCTTCCTGGCGGGAGAGCCTTCCCCAAGGCCAATTCCTCGCACATGAAGAGTCGCGACAGTTCCCATTACGTTCCACGACACCCGCTCCATGGAGCCCCCGGTCTTGGAACAGCCACAATGCAAAAACACCGCGGCGACGGCGCACGCGGACAACGCTGCCGCAGCCGCTCTCATGCGATCTCCACCGGGCGCTCTTGCGAAAGCACCTTCACGGCCACGTCGCACCTTCCAAGCCCCAAGAGCGTCTCGCGCATCGCGTTCTCGGCGAGATGAGGGGCGTTGCACTCGCCGGAGAGGTGCGCAAGCGCGACTGTCTTCAGCTTCGGCGACGCAAACCGCGAGACAAGTTCGCAAGCCTCGTCGTTTGAAAGATGCCCGCGCGGGCCGTAGATGCGCCGTATGAGAGATTGCGCTCGGCCGCTCGTCTTGAGCATCACCGGGTCGTGGTTCGACTCTATGGTGGCGATGTCCGCGCAGGAAAGCTCGCGCCCGACGGAATCAACAGGCGAGCCGATGTCAGTGCAGTGGAAATATGTCGCCCCCTCCCCGAGCACGCCGTCGCGTGTCTTGAGGACGAAACCTACGGGATCTGAAGTATCGTGCGGAATCGAGAAGGCCTTCACCGAAAACGGCCCTGCGTCGAACATCTGCCCGTTTTCAAAGCAGGCAAACGCATCTTCCGGCACTCCGCATTCATGGACGATGGTCTCGGCCGTCATCACGTTCGCAAAGACGGGGACATCAGGCCTTTTCGAAGCAAACGCCTCAAGGCCGGACGTGTGGTCGGAGTGGGAATGGGTAATCATGACGGCCACGATCTCTATCTTCGATTCACCCAACGCCGCCATGCGCCGCTCAAGAGTCCTTGGCCCCAGCCCGCAGTCGATGAGGACGGCAAGGCCGCCCTCCTCGACAAGACAGGCGTTGCCGCGTGATCCGCTCGCAAGCGAAACGACCCTCATCGTCCAAACGCTCGGTGCGCAATGTCCTTGCGGAAGAACATCCCCTCAAACGAAATCCCGCGCACCCGCTCGTATGCATTGTCGACGGCTTCGCGAAGGGTCGCGCCGAGGCCCGTGACGGAAAGGACTCTTCCGCCGGCCGTGACGACCTTGCCGTCAGACTCCTTGGTTCCGCAGTGGAATACCGTGGACTTCCCGTCGTCGCTCCCAAGGCCCTCTATCACCTTGCCCTTCTCGTAGTCGCCGGGATAGCCGCCGGACGCGACAATGACCGTCGCCGCGGAAATGTCGCGGACGACGACGTCGGAATCAGAAAGCCGCCCCGTCGCCGCGTTGAAAAGCAGCTTCGCGAAGTCGCCGCCAATGCGCGGAAGGACGGCCTCAGTCTCTGGGTCCCCGAAACGGGCATTGAACTCCACGACGTTGATCTCGGAGCCGCTCTTGGCGACGGGACCGTGCGGATTGGAGTTCGCGTCGTTCACCATGAGCCCTGCGTAGAGGATGCCGCGATACTTTATGCCCCTTGCCGCAAGCTCGCGCACGACGGGCATGATTATCCTCTCCTTTATCTCGGGAAGCCTCTCGCTGGTGACGACCGGCGCCGGGGAATACGCGCCCATGCCGCCAGTGTTAGGCCCCTTGTCGCCGTCGAATATGCGCTTGTGGTCCTGCGAGGAAGGAAGAAGGACAGCCCTTTCGCCATCTACCACGGCGAGTATGGAGCATTCTTCGCCGTGGAGAAACTCCTCGACAAGAACCTCGGAGCCAGCTGCGCCGAACCTGTTGCCGACAAGCATGTCGTCGATGGCCTTCTCGGCCTCTTCGACGGTTTCCGCGACCACCACACCCTTGCCTGCGGCAAGCCCGTCGGCCTTTATGACAACAGGCAAGCCGAACTGCGGGAGCGCCGCTTTCGCAGCCTCGGCAGAGGTGAACGTCTCCGCCTTTCCCGTGGGAACGCCAGCGGCGTCCATCACCTCCTTGGCGAAACGCTTGGAGCCCTCCATCCTCGCACCGGCCGCAACAGGCCCAAAGCAAGGAACGCCAACGGCGGCAAGCGCATCGGCAAGGCCCGCCACAAGCGGAGCCTCGGGGCCCGCCACTACAAGGTCCGGCTTCTCGGCCTTCGCCCACGCCGCGATCCCCGCGACGTCGTCGGCCTTGAGAGGCACGCATTTCGCAAGCGCGGCGATGCCGGCGTTTCCGGGAGCGCAGTAGATTTCATTTGGGGTGGGGTCGTTGGCGAGACGCCACACGATTGCGTGTTCGCGGCCGCCGGAACCAACTACGAGGATTTTCATATGCCGATCTCCCTGTGGAATGCCTTACTTGGGCAACATGAGCTTCTGCCCGATCCGGAGGTTGTCGTTCTTGAGATTGTTCATCTCCTTGATCTTCTTCACCGAGCATCCAAACGCCTGCGAAATGAGCGACAGCGTGTCGCCCGCCTGCACTTCATACTCCTGGTGAGGCCCGATGACGACCTTCTTCTGCGGCGGCGGTGGCGGCGCGGATTCCTTCTGTATCTTCGCAATGCGCGTAGAAAGGTCGCTCACGATCTCGCCACGCATGCCCGCCACCTGCTTCTTGAGGTCCGCGACGGTCGCCTTGAGGCTTTCGATCTCGGCCTTGAGGCCGCGGGTGTCTCCGCCGCCCTCAAGCTTAAGCACCCTGCGGTGCAGCTCGTCGAAGTTGTTCTGGAGGACGTCTATCTGCTGGGATACACGCTGCATCTCGGCGTAAGCCTGCTGCTGCATGAACGCCTCACGGCCCTGCTGCTGCGCAAACGCCGCAAGCGGAAGCGCCGCAATTATCGCAATCACATTCTTCATTTCACTTCTCCTTGATGTTGTCACATGAAATATACAATCGCCCAGACTGCGGCGAGCGCGGCGGAAAACGCAAGGAATCGCAGCTGCTTGCGCCGCACGATCTCCTGTGCGACGGTGCGGCCGAACGTCCGCATGCCGCCGGCGGAAATGTAGCGTACGAGCTTTGCGCGGCCCGTGGCGTCGCCGTCGATTATCCATGGTGTCTCCGCGCTCGTGTAGTCATGCGCGGCGGTGACCCTTGCCGTGTGGATTGCGCTCATTTTCCCTTCGGATCGTCTGGCAGGACGATCTCCTGCCCGCTTTTCACCCTGCCGTCCATGGATATTGTCGCCTTGTTCGCATCGCGGATCATGCTCCACGCGGAGGAACGCCCGTAGAACCTCATGGCGATCTTGTAAAGGGTATCCCCTTCCTGGACGACGTAGCTGGCCGGGCGCTTCTCCTTCTCCGCAGCCTTGCGGGCCTGCTCCTCCGCAATGGCCCTGTCAGCCTGGCGCGCAATGTCGCGTCTTGCCTTCGCGTCGGCAGGCTGGGCGATAATGGGCTTTGCGTTCGCGTCCTCGTCCTCCTCGAGAAGCGCCTTCGCCGTCTTGATCTCGGAGTTGTCCGGAGCGGAAGTCTCGTCTGCGGTCACCGCGGCCATGGACGACTTCAGCCTCTCGTTCTCGTCAAGGAGGGCCGATATCCGGCGCATTGCGGATTCAAGGTCCGACGCAAGCTTCTTTCCCCTGCCTTCCGCCTTCGCGCATTCGGTCCTTGCCTCCTCGAGAAGCTTGCGGCTGCCGTCAACTTTGTTAAGGCCGTATTTGTCCGCCAGCTTGAGCGCAAGCTCCCTCTCGCAGGAGGCAAGCCTGTCCGCAGCGAGGGAAGCCTTGTCGCTCTCCGGCTGCTGGGCGATGTATTCCGCGAATGCGTGCGCCGCGCCGAAGAAGTCCTTCTCGGAATCCTGCAGAAGGCATGCGAGCTGAAAGCGTGCCGACGAGTTCGCGGGGTCCTTCCTGCAGACCTTCTTGAGGCCAGCGATGGCCTGGGGG
>JBGUVV010000443.1:0-4912 GCA_045220525.1 Kiritimatiellia bacterium | reverse complement strand
GCCGATCGGGCCCATCGCAAACGGAATCACGTACATCGTGCGGCCCTTCATGCAGCCCTTGTAGCTCTTGAGCATGAGCTTCTTCATGACCTCCGGGTCCATCCAGTGGTTCGTGGGGCCGGCGTCGATCTCCCTCTTGGAGCAGATGAACGTGCGGCCTTCGACGCGGGCGACGTCGCTCTCGTGGGAGCGCGCGAGGTAGCACTCGGGGCGCTTCGCCTGGTTGAGTTTGATGAACTGGCCGTTCTTGACCATCATCTCGCAAATGGCGAGGTGCTCCTTCTTAGTGCCTTTCACGACCACGATCTTGTCGGGCGTGCAGACCTTGTTCCACTTGTCAACCCACGCGAACACCTTCTCGTTCGCGAACTTCGGCGTCTTGACCATTTTTCTTTGCTCCTTTTGCCCGAAATGGGCGGTTAAAAAAACACGTTTTGCGTATTATACCATAAACCGCATGGGAAATGATAGCATAAACCGGCGGAATCGGCATCAAAAGCCGGCGGCGAGGCTTTGCAGCTCCTCGATTGTACGCATGCCTTCCGTCGCGCCGGGGGCGGAAAGCGCGCCGAGCGCGGCAGTTGCGCCGTACTGGAGGACATCCCGCTCGGGGAGGCCCTTGAATATCGCGACAAGCGCACCGGCGCAGTAAGCGTCGCCCGCGCCGGTCTTGCCCTTGATGAAGCCCTCTGGAAGCTTGTGGGACTTGACTTCCGTCCACGTGCCGTCCTTCAAAAGGGAAACGCCCTTCTCTGGCATGTGGATGACCACGCGCTTCGAAACGCCCAGCGCAATGAGCTTTTCCGCGATCTCGCGCAATGGACGGCCACTCTCGCCGCAGCCAAACGCTATGCGCTCGGCCTCCACCTCGTTCACGATGAGATGATCCACAAACGGCAGCACTTCGCGGACGAGGCCGTAGCGGTCGGAGTTCTCGCTTACGAGGTCGATCGCCGTCTCAACGCCGCGACGCTTTAGCTCCTTAAGTATGCGAAGCCCGTCCCCGGCGTCGATCTTCGCAAGAAGAAGGAAGTAGCCGAGGAGGACTATGTCGCCCGGGCTCACGAAATCAAACGGGAAGTCGTCGTAAGACCATTCCGCGCTCGCGCCGGGGTAGGTGAAAAACGTGCGCTCGCCGGAGGCGACGCTCATTACGAGGGTAAACGAGGTCGGCTCCTTCTTGACGACGACGCCCGAGACGTCCAGGCCCCTCGACTTGAGGACTGAAAGGGCGAACCGCCCAGGCTCGTCGTCGCCCACCGCGCCGAACGCGGAAACCGGAATGTCAGGCGAGAGCACGTGTATGTCGCAGCCGGTATTGGGCACAAGCCCCCCGGTCGTCTGCGAGAGCGCGCGTATCTGCACGAGCTCGCCGGCCTTGGGGTATGCGTCGATCCCGTTAATCCTGTCGACGAGGATCGAACCGGCTGCGACTATCTTGCGCATCGCCTTAGTTCGCCTCCGCGACGAGCGGGCCGGCGAGCTCCTTCAGGAAGAAGAGGCGACCGGGGATGGTGGGGATCCAGGACGACGTGATCCAGCGCGTCGGGCCGTAGCGGAGCGTCATCCAAAGCGACATTCCCTGCCACTGCATTCCGCGGCCGAAGATGCCGTCGGCGCCGCCGATTGCGTAGTCGGCCTTGAACATGAGGCCGGGGCCCATCGTGTTCGCGCGGCACGGGACGAGCGTCGTGCGGCTCTTGAAGGAGGTCTGCGCGTTCTGCTCGATCGTGAGCGGATGGAGCTGCACGCCAATGCGGTAAGGCTGCTCGAGCCATTCCTTGTCGGTCTTGAACTCGGCGCCGATCGTCGGCTCCCAGAACGCGATGTGGCACATGCGGCCGATGCCGTAGACGAGCACGAGCTTAGCGCCCTCGGCCTTAAGCGCCGCGATCTTCTTCGGATAGGTCGGAAGGTTCTTCTTCGTCGCGAAGTTGCGGTGGTCCGGCGGGACGGTGAGCTTGCCAAGCGGATTGTAGAACGCCTGCTCCATCGCATACTGGAAAGACGCGTCGCCGACAAGCGTGTTGCCCTTGCCGTCGGCCCACTCGTCCATGTTGAAGCACCAGACGTGCTCGCAGGAGACGTTCCACTCCTTGAGGAAGTAGACCGCCCACTTGTACATGCCCATCGGGCCGACGGGCAGGATGAAGGCAATCTTCTTTCCGGCGTCCTTCGCCTTCTTGATTTCGATGGCGATTTCGTGCCCCATCTTGACCTCGAATTCAACGAGATCGCCGCACTGCACCGGCTCGAACGCCTTGTTCCAGAACTTCTGCCGCTTGCAGACGTCCTCCGGCTTGTTGGCGCAGCACTTGTCGATTTTCTTCATGTCCCAGCCCTTCGGGTAGAATCCCTCGAGCATAGACCCCTTCACTGTTGAGCTAAAGTCCATTTGTTTACCTTTCGTTTATGGATAGCTATACATTTGGATAGAGGTAATTTTAGCACAGAGACCTTCATCATTGCAAGAGCAAATTGCATGCACCGCTTTCCATCACATGGCGCTTCCGCTTAGAGCATCGCCATGCGACAGGCCCATTGTGTAGAACGGAGCCGTGAACATGCCGTGCCGCTTCGACTATTTTGGCAGGCGGCCGCCCCGTTCCGAGCGCAGGGCCGGGTCGAAACGGTCGCGCAGCTCGTCGGCAAGGTGGTTGAAGACAAGAACGAGCAGGAATATGGCCGCCGTGGTGAAAGCCATTTCCCACCATACCCCCTGCCAGAGCCTCGTGCGGGCGTTGTTTATCATGACCCCCCAGCTCGGCTCGCCCTGGACCCCTATGCCGAGGAACGAGATGAAGACCTCCGTCGAGACGGCAGACGGGAACCTTATCGAGAACTGGATGAGGACGATGTGCGCGACATTCGGGAGTATGTGCCGGAACATTATGCGCCACGGAGAGTATCCAAGAACCTTGGCCGCCTGCACGTATGCCCTGTCCCTGTGCTTTATCACCTCCGCCCTGATCGTGCGGCAGGTGCCTACCCACGTGGTAAGCCCTATTCCGGCTATCACGCCCATCAGGCCCTTGCCTACCACGAGGGATATCGCGAGAATAAAAAGAAGCCCCGGCATTGACGCGACCGTTGCACATAGCCAGACGACGACAGAGTCGAGCTTGCCGCCGAAATACCCGCCGAGAAGCCCGAGAAGGACCCCTATCGGTATTGCGATGAGAGAAGTCAATATCCCTACGTGAAACGCTATCCGAGCCCCCTGCACAAGGCGCAGCGCGACGGACCGGCCAAGGTTGTCGGTCCCGAGCCAGTGCTCGCTTGAAGGCGGGAGGTAGCGGGCCGAGGCGTCCACTACGTTGTAGGCCGGGGTCACGTCGCGGTGGCGGGCGACGCGATACTGGACTTCGCCGTAGAGCGCGGCGGCGAAATACGCCGCGAGCGCCACCAGGCACAGCTTAGCTGAAAGCCTCATGCACCCTCTTCAAGACTAATTCAACGACCTGGTCGAGGTCAAGGTCGGTGGAATCTATTTCCATTACCCCGTCTGCCTTCATGAGAGGCGCGTAGGCGCGCGTGGAGTCGATCTTGTCCCGAGCGAGGAGCGACGCCTTGACGGCCTCTTCGCTCTGGTTCGCGATGCCCTTCTCGACCTCCTCCTTCCTGCGGCGACGCGCCCGCGCCTCTGCGGACGCCGTAAGATAGAAGCGCGCGGGGGAGTCGGGGAAAACGGCCGTCGTTATGTCGCGACCCTCTACGACGAGGTTGCCAAAGGAAGTCATGCCGCGCAGCATAGCGGTTATGCGGTCGCGGACCTCCTTGACCGTGGCCACGGGAGAGGCGTGCGCGTTGATGTCGGGCTGGCGGATGCGGTCGCCGGGGGCCTTGCCGGCCACGCTGTAGACGACCTCGCCTTCAACCGGGCGGCATTCAATCGGGACCTTGCCCGCGAACGCGGCCACCGCCGCCGCGTCGGACGTGTCAACGCCATTTTCAAGGCATTGCCATGTCATTATGCGGTAGAGGGCGCCGGAATCCACGTGGAGATACCCAAGCTTGCTGCCCACGATCTTCGAAACGCTGCTCTTGCCGGCCCCGCTCGGGCCGTCTATCGCTATTACGTTAGCCATTTTCACATCCTTCCCGTTTCCTGGAGAAACATGACGACTGCATATCCGAGAGACGCGACAAGCCACGCGGCGGCCGCTTTCCTGCCAATCGAGCCCGGGGAGCGAGGACGCCTCCAGTTGGCCCCGAAGACGAGAATCGACAGGGAAAGAACGGCCGTCATGGGCAGGTCCCGAACGAGGACATACCTCGAAAAGGCCGGCACTGCCGCGCCTGACGCATCCAAAGTCGGCAAGACCGGCGATATGACGGCTGCGAGCCCCACCACGGCAAGCATGTTGAAGAGGTTGGAACCTATTATGTTCCCGAGCACGAACTCGTGTTCGCCGCGTCTTGCGGAGGCGACCGCGCTCGCAAGCTCCGGAAGAGAAGTTCCGGCGGCCACCACGGTAAGGCCGATGACGAGATCCGAGACGCCAAGCGCCTTCGCGCACCCGACAGCCCCCTCGACAAGAAGGTGCGACGCGCCGACGAGGACGACAAGCCCCACAAGCGCGCGAAGCGCGGAGCGCCATGCGCCGCCGACGGGCTTCGCCGCGCCGCCTTCGGCCTCGGGAGGGACGGACTTCGAGTCAAACCAGCAGTATAGCGGCATGACTACCGCAAATACGGCAAGGAAAACGACTGCATTCGCCCTTGAGCAGGCACCGTCGCCAAGAAGCCACATCGAAAGAGCCGTAATGAGGAAAAGCCCGGGGGCGGCGACGAAAGCCACCCTCGGCCGGACTGCAATGGGCATTATCAGGGCAGATATGCCGATTATGACGGCGATATTGAATATGCAGCTTCCGTAGGCGTTGCCGAGGGACAGGTTGGAGTGGCCCGA
>JBGUVV010000442.1:0-9500 GCA_045220525.1 Kiritimatiellia bacterium | reverse complement strand
TACTACGGCTATGTGTTTGACCTCGTGCCGCCGGAGGGAGCGACAGTCATGCTGGAGAAAGTGCTTTCTTCGCCATCAATCGACTATCTCGTGAATCCGCCGACATACTCCCCCGAAATGAGACGCGCCGGCGGCGCGTTCGTCCCCCGCTTCGTCCCCGCGACGTTCCACCGCCATGGGAAGCTCGCAGTTGTCGAGGACGACAGCAGATTCCACCACGTGAAGGCGACGCGAGGGCTCAAAGACACGCACATCACTGTTTCGCCCGAAGAATCGCGCGCCGCCGTCATGCGGAACTATTTCAACCGCATATTCGACGGGGTCGCATACCAGCCGCACGATCCCGCGCCCGGAAATGAATACGCGTTCGGCTCGTTCGACAATCCCGACGTTCTGTCCGCACTCAACGACGCCATGCGGATTTCGGCTCTTGCCGGAGATCCCGGCATGGATTCGCGCAACGACCTGGCGGTTGTCATCGACTGGCGCGGCAGGCTCCGTCTTCATTCGCGGTGCAACCGCATCGGGCGCATGCACGAGATGTACAGGCATTCGCAGGAGAATCTGTACCGCGCCGGAATCCCGTTCGATGTGCTGACGGTGGACGACTATCTCGCCGGCCGCGACTACCCGCATGTTCTTTTCCTCAATCCAGAAGAGGCCGATGCAGGCCTGATGGCAAAGGCCCGCGCTAAGGCCGGTGGCGGGGCGATGTTTTTCGACGGTGCAAAGCTGACTGCGGAGGATTGGAGCGAAAGGCTTGTCGCCGCTGGCTTGCACAGGTGGATTTCGCCGGGTAGCTGCATACGTCGCCATGGCAGGTTCTTCATGTTCCACACGGGGACAGTCGGGCCTCACCGCATCCTCCTGCCTGCCGGCTGTGCTGGAGTGCGTTCGCTCGTGACGAACCGCGCCTACAACGGCAAGAGGATAGTTCTTGAAGCGAAACAGCCCATGACCGACCTCTTTGAACTGCGTTGACATGAGAAACCCGAAGACCAGATTCGCTTTCGTTGCGGCCTTGCTTGTCGGGGCGGCGGCTCTTCATGCCGCCGAACTGCCGGTGCTGAACGCCGAAAACGGATTCGGGAAGATCACATGCGTCTCGAAGGCTTCCGCCAAGGTAGAGGATGGCGTGCTGAAGATATTCGACATGTCCTTCGACTACGAGATGTATTTTAGCGTACGTCCTTTTTTCACTGCGGAGGTCGATTCAATAGACATCCGCTACAGGGCTTCAGGCATGGAGGCGGACAAGTTTTCCGGACAACTCTACTACGCGCCTGGAAGCGAGGAGTATTCCGGCGGACGCTGCTGGAAAATCCCCCATCTTGAGGCAGACGGCGAATGGCATACGCTTCACCTGACGGAGAAATGCCTGCCCGACCCCGCCGACTGGCGCGGCTGCGGAATCCTCTCGCGTTTCAGGTTGGATATGACCGACGCCCCTGGCGGCAGGATCGAAATCGCGGAGATTGCGTTCCGGAGAAAGGACGCCGGGACGACGGTAAAGGCCGGTACGGATGTGGCGCCCGGGCTCGCCGCCGCGCTGGAGGGCGACGCTTGGCCTGTCGTGAATCCGGAGACGTTCGGACCTATGCCGCCGGAGAACGCGCGTGCCGTGTCCGTACGCTGCAAGGGCGCGGTGGTTGTGCCGCAGAAGGCCAAGGCGGGCGAGACGGTGAGGCTTGCCATCTATTTCGACGGCGAGACGCCGAACTTTCCTGTTCGCGTCGATGTGTCGCTTTTGACTGGCGACACATTGCGCTGGAGCGAGGGCGTTTGGGTTGGACGCGAGGCGTTCCACCGCATCGGCGGCATGTCATGGCGGCTGGATTTTCCCTACCGTCTGCCAGTCTGCCTTGATTCGGGGCGCATGACGGTGCGGGCGACGTCGCCGTCCATTCATTGTGTCGCCGGCAGGCTACCCGATGCCTCTCTCCAATTCGAGCGCGTTGAGAGCATACCGGGCAGCGAGAAGCCTGTTTCCGCCTGTGTGCGGCGCGTTGCCGGTTCTCCACAGTTCTTTGTCGACGGAAAGCCGTTCTACGCGCTTTCAGGCCTCACCTTTCAGCCTGTGCGTCATTCGTTTGCGCCGTTGAACCTTGTCACTGTCAGGGGCGGAAAGAACTGGTGGCCTAAGTTGGACGAGTTTGACCCTTCGGCTTTCGAGCTTGCGGCGGAACGGAATATGCGCCGCTACCCTGATGCCTATTTCATGTTCGATCTCGTCATTTGCCCTCCATCAGACTGGGCAGCCGCGAATCCAGGAGATGTTGCGGTGGACGAGCAGGGCCGGTGCGGCAATGATCGCGGCGTGACTTTCTCGTTTGCGTCCAAGGCCGTGCTAGACGACATGGAGAAGATGGTGGAGCGGGCAATCAGCTACCTTGAAAACTCGCCATACGCCAATCGCATCATCGGATACAGGATCAATTCAGGCCATACGATAGAATGGCTTGGATGGACGGCCAAGAAGGGGTCGTTCCTTGACTTCTCGCCTGCGGCGGCAAAGGGCTTTGCGGAATATCTCCGCGAGTTCTATCCCAAAGTCGCCGACGTTTCCGTTCCCTCGCCTGCAGAAAGAAAGGCGTTGGACGCGCCGTGGTCCGCCGTATGGGATTTCGGAAAGCACATCCGCCCAATTGCATACAACGACTTCTATTCTCGGTGCGTTGCGGACGGCATGCTGCGAATGTGCCGCCACGCGAAGGGGATTCTCGGCGGCCGAAAGCTCGTTGGCACGTATTTCGGATATGTGATGACGCTGATGGAGGCTGGGAACAACCACATGCGCGGGCACTTCGCCACGAAACGAGTCCTCGACGGGGCGGAAGGTGCAGTCGATTTCCTCATGAGTCCCCAGGGCTACTGCTACGGGCATCGCGGCCTTGGCGACCCGCTTGTTGACATGAAGCCTTTCGCCTCCATTGCAGACCACGGCATCGTCCCCATGATAGAGGACGACACGCGCACGCACAACATGCGTCCGCTCGGGCCGGGCGTGCAGACGCGCACGGAAGAGCAGACTGTCGGCGTGATGCGGCGCAATATGGGTATTTCGATATGCCGCAACCAGCCGTTCTACGCATACGCGCTCTGCCAGGGGACGGAATTCGATTTTCCGCAGTTCGCCGCCGATTCCGCCGCGCTGCGTCAGATAGGCCAACATGTGCTTGCGTCCGGCGGCGCGATGCGGAATGCCGAAATTGCCGTCGTCGTCAGCGAGGAGGCGATAAAGGCGATGCCAGACCTTGCCGATGCGAAGAAGGAGAAGTTTGCACACGGAGAGCAGAACTACCGTCCGGACGGCAACGTGGACAGGCGGACGACGGTGACCGCCACGCCGGTTGTGAAGGATGTGTTCGGCAAGCTCTATACGCGCCTGTCGCGGATCGGCGCACCCGTTGACTACCGCCTTGCCGAAGACCTTGCGGACAATCCCGGCGACCATCGGCTATACATCTTCCCGCTTTGCTTCAAATACGATCCGGCGATAGCAAAGGCCGCCGCAGCGCTGCGCGAGAAAGACTGCACGATCGTGTGGGCTTATGCGCCGGGGTGCGTCTCGCAAGACGGCGATTCCCTATCGGCGATGAAATCGCTTACGGGGCTCGACTTCGCCGTTGCCGCAAGACAGGATGCGACGGTAACGCTTGCGGATGGAACGGAAACCGGCAAGACTGGGCATGAGGTGGTGCCGCTATTCAAGGTCGTGTCGCAAGGCGAAACGCTTGGAAAGTACGCAAGCGGCGAGCCGGCGTTTGTCGCCGTCCGCACAGGAAATGCGGAAAGCGTGTTCTTCGGGTCGTATCGTATGGAACTTCCGGTGCTGCGTATGCTCGCAAAACGCGCTGGCGTCCACATCTACACGGAATCCACCGACCCGATGGAGGCGAACGAGAAGTTCTTCTCGCTACATGCGCGCTTTGTGGGGAAAAAGACGGTGAAGCTTCCTCGCCGCACGTCGGTGTATGACGTATTCAACGGGCGTCTTGTCGCGACCGACGTGGACGAGTTCTCGTTTGACGCACCGCTTTTCTCGTCGTGGCTCTTCTACTGCGCAGACGACGCTGAGGCGTTCGCTCAGAATCCTGACAATTCTGTAAATCCTGTCCAGAACAAAACAAAAGGAAACCAAAAATGAAAGATACAATCAAGCGTTTGGCGGTCTTCGTGATCGCGTTTGCCGTGGCGTATGTCACGCTCGCGGAAGAGTATTCCGCAGCGACCGGATTCGTCACGCTGAATGGAAAAGATTCAGGCGGCGTTTCCAGTTTCATTTCCGCCGGAAAGTGGTCGGACGGACGGGAGCCGCATTCGGGAACGAATTATTACATAGGAGCCGACTGCCTACTCAATACTCCCACGGATGGGAAAAGCTACGAGTTTAAAGGCGATAGACTTGTCGTTGACGATGGCGGCAAGTTCAATCATGCCGTTAACATGAATGGGTCCATATGGTTCAGTGGCTCGCTTGAAATGCTTCCCGGGGCATACTACAGTTTCGGTTCCGTCGGTAAAATCCTATCTGGAATAATCGACATTCGCGGCACGGAATCAAGTCCAGTTGTGTTTTATATCAGTCGGGCGACGGGCACTTTTACTGTTACGCAAGGGGCCGAGTTCCGGTCGGAGGCGACGGGGGTCATGGAAGTCCAACAGCGAGGTGAAGCCCCCCAGACATTCTCCTACACCGGCGATTGGACGAAGTTCTACGGAACTTTGATTATGCCGACAAATCTCACCATTCAGGTGAAGGACGGTTTTGACACCCCCGGAACGTTCAGGACTCTTGCGACCGGCGAGACTACACTCAAACAGCAGGCGAACACCCACACGATGACGTTTGGCAAGATAGACGTTCCCTCGGGCGGAAATCTGGCGGTTTCCTCAAGCGCGGGGCTGACGGTTGGCGACCTTTCCGTTGGCAGCGGTGCAAATCTCGGATTTGCTTCAACCGGCTCGGAGTTTCTGGTGCATGTCACGAATCGGCTCGAGCTTGCCGACGGTGCAACGGTCGGCGTGCCAAAGGCGTTCGACTGTAAGCAGCAGGGCGCACAGACATCGCTTGTGTTCAGGCTCTCTCCGCAGGCCGTATCGTCCGGTCTGCCCGATTGGGACAAGGTGTCGTTCCCTTATGACGCCTCTAATTACACCTCCGCGAAATATGCGGGAGACCTTCCCCACGCATATCCATTTGTCATGGATGACGCCGAAGTGTCGGGCGGAAAATACATGGGGCTTGTGTCAAAACCGGTTGTATGCATGACCAACCAGAATCTGATATCAAAGTCGGCTTGCGATCCTGCCCTGAACCCTGCTATGTTTTGGAGCAACGGGCGTTTCCCTGAAAAGGGATTCGACTATCTTGTGCTTCACCAGATTCTGTTTCAGAATTGCGGAGAGCCCTATGTGTTCCCCGGCGATTCCATGACGCTCAGAAGCACGGATCTGCTGCTTCATAAGACCGCAAAAGACGTCACGGTCGCCAACTTGACGCTGGCCGGTGGATGTCGTGTCAGGCCAATGGACCCCAATAACGCCTATGTGCTTCGTGGCAAACTCTCGCTGAGCACGAAAACGTCGACAATAAACCCGGGCGTCACGGCAATCCAAAATGCCAACGGCGTGACAATAAGCATTGCGTCCGAAATCATGGGAGACAACGATCTCAATGCCAGGCTTCTCGTTAATGACGGCAACATTCGCTATCTCTACGGTACACTTGCGCTTACTGGAATGAACACGAACTGGACTGGAAAACTCTCCGTCTCGACCACGAACGACACTTACATGGTCATGGTGAACAACGTGACGCCGACGCTGTTCGATGTAAGCGCGGCGAGCAACCTTACTCTGCGCGTGAGCGATGCGCGGAATCTCGGCGGACCTATGGCCGCGTTCACTTATGACGCGCTCGCCATCTCGAACAACTGCCGCCTTGCGGTGGATGCCTCGACGACCTTTGACGAGCCGACGCGCGGCTGGTACTTCCCGCGCAACGTGTTCCTCAGCGTCGCGGAAGGCGCGACGGCGACTTGCAAGAACACGATCACGCTCGGCGGCGGCATCGTGAAGGAGGGCGCGGGTACGCTTTGCCTTGCGTCAAAACCAGTTCTTGAGAACGGCGGCGCGACGGTTTCCGTCGAAGCCGGAACGCTTGCCGTCGGCAAGTCGGATGCACTCAAGAACATCGATGTCAGCTTCGCGGCGGGAACGACCTTTGCCGTCGATGTCGCTTCTAATGATGCCGACATGCGGACAAAGGGCGTCGACCTGACAACTTCCACCGTGACAAAGGCTGATGCGGAGCTGAAGCTTTCGCTTCTTGGGCTGCCGGAAACGCCTGGCAAAAGAGGGTGCGGGCCTTACGCAGTCTGCACGTATAGCTCCTCTAGGCCAATCGCCTTCAAGCCAATGAAGGGGCCTTGGTCTGGTGTAAGCATGAGGCCTTTCCAGGAGGAGACTGACAATGGCGATGGCACGAGGACTCTCAAGGTAGCCTTCAAGCCGGTTGGCGTGCTGATTACCTACAGATGACCGTAGCTGAGTTTGCACCATGAACGGACTGTTTAGGCAGGGAGCGTACGCATGCCTGGTTGCGGCACTACTTGCGCATGTTGCATCGGCAGGAGCCTTCAAGGAGTCGTGCGGCGTGTCGGGCGAGATGTTTCGCTCATGCCGAGAGGCGGCGCTTGCGCGGCGGACTGAATGGCTTGAAAAGGCGGAGGCGTGCAAGCCGAGGCTTTTTCATCGCGAGGTCGAGCCGATACGTCTCGTCAGGGTCGTGCGCGACGAGTCGGCGTTCCAGGGATGGCGCGTGGAGTCGGACGGCACTGTGGACGATGCGTTGCGGCGTCCTCTCTTCCCCGGTGACTCCTTCACGTTAGACTTCGGAGAGCATCTTGTCGGCTCGGTGTCGTTCCGCATTCTTGGTTTCGAGAAGGTCATGGACGCGCCGATGCGCCTAAAGTTCACGTTTGCAGAAGTCCCCCTGGAGCTAGTCGAAGAAGAGCCTGACGCTTCCCAATGGGAAGGGCTTTCCCTCGCATGGATACAGCGCGAGACGTTTACGTTTGACAACGCTCCGTCTGAGGTGAGATTGTCGAGGCGGTATGCCTTTCGCTACGTGAAAGTGGAAGTCGTCGCCTCTGCTCGCGGCGGGCGGTTTGGACTAGATGGCGTGAAGGCGATGGCCGAGACGTCTGCTGACGAGGCGAAGTTGCGTCCGTGGAATGCGTCTTCGTCGATGGATGCGAAGATGGAGGAAGTTGCGCGGCGGACCTTGCGCGACTGTATGCAGACGGTGTTTGAGGACGGCCCCAAGCGCGACAGGCGGCTATGGCTCGGCGATCTGCGGCTGGAGGCGCTCGCAAACTACGAGACGTATCGTAACTTCGACATAGTGAAGCGGTCGCTATATCTCTTTGCAGGGATGACGGAGGATGACGGTTTTCTCCGCAGCGACGCATACGAGCGTCCTGTCGTTAGGCGCGGCGCGACCCACATTCTCGAATACGCCGCGTTCTTCGCGGCCACGCTGCTTGAGTACATGGAGGCGAGCGGCGACCGCGAGACTGCGGAGGAGCTTTGGCCGCTTTGTGTGACGCAGCTCGACTTGCTGCTCGCCACGATAGACGGCGGTGGGGTGATGAAGGCGACAATCGCGGAAAACAATGTCTGCCGCCCGTTGGGGCCAGACAGCGACTGGTGGTGCTTCATTGACCATTGCCGTGGGCTGGATCGCCAGACCGGCGGGCAAGGTGCGTTGGCATTTGGATTCAGAAAGACGCTCGAACTCGCTCGAAAGCTCGGGCGGGAAGGGGATGTTTCCTTTCTTGTGGAAGTCCTCTCGCGCATGGAGCGGGCTACGGCGGAGCGTCTTTGGAACGAAGAGCGCGGAATGTACGTTTGCGAGAGAGACGGACAGGCGTCGTATCTCGGCCAGGCATGGATCGTGCTCGGCGGACTTGCGAACGGCGAACGTGCGACGAGGTGCATGAAGGCGGTCGTGGAGGATGCGAAGTCGGTGCGTCCGGCTACGCCATACGGGCATCATTATTTCATTGACGCCCTTCATGCGGCGGGCCTGCACCGCGAGGCGGACGAACATCTGAAGTCGTACTGGGGGAGGATGGTCGAACTTGGGGCGGATACGTTCTGGGAGGTGTTCGTGCCGGAGGATCACCGCGCCAGTCCCTATGGAACTCCGCTTCTCAATAGCTACTGCCATGCATGGAGCTGCGCGCCGGCGTATTTCCTCCGAAGGCGAAGTGTGGAGGCCCGGCCGGCCACACGGCATTCATTGCGCACGGAGGATTGGGCGCTGAAAATAGCCGGACGTTCCATGTGGTTCTCGACCGAGGAAAGCTCGCCAGGCAAGATGCTCGTCCTCTTCAGCTCGCCGTGGGAGGCGGACGTGTCGAAGGACTTAAACGGGAAAGTTACGCTCACGTATTCGTATTCGCATCCAGACCATCCGGACTGGGCCTGGACAAGCAAACTTTCGTTTGTGCCAACCGATGCCGACGAAATGGAGTGCGAGTTCTTCGAGACTCGGGCGAATCGTCCCGGCGGAGACATATGCGAGAAAGGGGTCGCCAAGCGCATTCCCCCGCTGTCTTCCGCGCCAGACCTCTGCTCTCTCAGGTTCGGCGAGCCCATAGATCTCCTTGCCGATGGCTTGAACGGATGGGAGGCTACGCGGAAAGACCGCAAAAGTCTTTGGTCGTTTAGGGACGGTGTCCTTGAGAACGGAGGGCGCGGCGGCACCAACATTCGCACGAAGCGCCGCGACTTCACCGACTTCAAGTTGAGCTATGATGTTCGCGCAGACAAGGGCTGCAACTCGGGCGTCTATCTTCGCGGTATCTACGAGATACAGACTATCGACAGCTATGGCAAGGCCCCGGACAGCCACAACATGGGTGCGGTGTATGGACGTGTGACGCCGACTATGACTGCTGACAGGCCGACAGGGGAGTGGCAGCATGTTGACGTTACGCTATGCGACAG
This sequence comes from Kiritimatiellia bacterium, assembly GCA_045220525.1. GTDB lineage: Bacteria > Verrucomicrobiota > Kiritimatiellia > RFP12 > UBA1067 > UBA1067. Next base: position 482 of record JBGUVV010000442.1, on the reverse strand, counting down.
ACACGTTACGGTGGTTCTGAATGGCGCGAAGATAATCGACAATGTTCCGCTTCGCGGCGTAACTGGAGGGGCGATGTCGCCAGATCAGTTTGCGCCGGGACCGATAATGATTCAGGGCGACCACAACGGTGGTGCGTATCGCAATATGGTTTTGACGCCTATAGTCACCATGTAGACATTCTGGAATGAACCCGTTGGGGACAGACCCCTCTGCAGGGCGGAACCCTGGGGACAGGCCCCGCGGAACCCTTGAAAATGGGCTTTTCTGGGGGTCTGTCCCTAATGAAGCTCCGTTGACACCCGCCATTTGCGCGGCGTAGTGCCAAAGGCCGTTTTAAATCTTTGGGAACAAAATCTTTAATCTTTGGGGACAGACCCTGCGAATCGGCCAGGTTCAGGAAAGATTCGGGAAAGATTCAGGAAAGATTCGGGAAATGTTCGTTCCCGGGATATTTGCTATCATGTCCTCGTCAAGCGGGGAC
>JBGUVV010000441.1:0-4238 GCA_045220525.1 Kiritimatiellia bacterium | reverse complement strand
GGATAGGCCCCCACGTCGGAGGCATCGAGGCTGACGTTGGAGGAAAGAGGCTTGGAGTTGACCGTGCGGGAGTTTGGAACGTAGCCTGCAAGCGACTGGTGCGAAGTGAGCGGCTTGATGGTCTGACCTTTGACGTAGAGCGTACCGTTCGTAAGGCCGATATGCGGGTCCGTCTCTTCGGAAGGTATGCCAAGCGACTCGACATAGGCTTCCGTAACGATATTGGAGACCGTGGCAGGTACTCCGCTCTCATCCGCAAGCCTTGATATTTCATGCCAGCCGAGCTGCAAACCCTCCGGCGCTGCATACACCGCGCCATTCAAGATCGCAAAACTCAAGATTGGATCGCCGGGATAGTCTTCGACGGAGCGTATGGCGGAATACTCGTCGCATACAATCCACCCGTCTATTCTCGAGAAGTGCAACAGCCCCAACGCAGCATCACGGTGATACCATTTCCCCGCTCCATTGCCGACAAGCATTATTTCGCCGACGGAGTTTGTGAAGTTGACGATCGGCGTAGCGATATCATAACCGAAAGCCTCCGTCGCCCCGTTCTGGCGAAGGCGGTAGGTGTTGTTGTCGCTATACACCGCTTTCACCCCGGAAAAGTCGGGCTGTGGCGCGAGTTCTGCGATCTTCGCCTCCGTCTCGGCCTTGTCGTAGTAAGGGGCGTTGGAGACTTCGACGCGCGAGAAGTCGAGGGTCTGGACGGGGAGCTGGAGAGTGGACGGCTCGAATCCAGGGGAATCGAGCAGCCGCAGGAGACCGTTCGCGTGCCAGTCGCGGCCGACGTCGTCGCGGCCCTCCAGGAAGAACCGGTAGCTGGACGCGCCGACGTCGTTCGTGGGGTGGAACGTCAGGCCGTCGGTCTTCCACCAGACGTCGCCCATCCCGTTCGTCTGGTAGTAGACGCAGCTGTACTCGACGTTGGTGACGACGGATCTGCCGCGCACGGCGCGGAACTCTATCGTCTCGCCGTGGTAGTACGCCATGTTCGCCGCGCTCGGCCTGCCGGTCGAGACGTCGATGTCGAAGGTCTTTGCAACGCCGCTTAAGGCGGCTGCAAAGACGAATGTAAAGGGAATGAAATGCCGGTTCATCAGTCAAGCAGCCTTTCCGGATGGGCCTCGCCGTATGCCGGCGAGCTTGCTGGGCGGGCGTCGTCGTCGAGCTGGCCGTCCTCGGCGTAGCTCTCCGGCGTGATCGCGCCCTGGGAGATCTTCTCGAAGAGGGCGGTCGCCGCCTCGAGCGCCTTGCGGCGGTCTTCGGTCAGCGGGACGCCGATCCGGTTCAGGACCTTGCCCATCGCGTAGTCCATCGCCGGGATGACGAGCCCGCGGGGAATAGTCCCCGACGGGCCCATCCTGACCGCGCCGTTGCAGCTGATGTAGCCGCGAACGGTGTCGACGGTCGATTGAAGGAGCCGCGCCACTGGATCGGAGCCGTCGGTCGGGCCGTCGGCGCGGAATGCGTCAACCTCTCCCTGCGACAGCGTCGCGGCGAGGTCGGTTTCGTCAACGGTTCTCCAGTTCGCCATGGCGCGGTCCTCCTTTAGTTTTCGTCGATGTAAAGCCAGACGCGGCCTTTGGCCGTGCCTGTAAACCACACTTTCGCGCCAGGTGCTATCCACTTGTCGCTTGGCGACTTCGCGCCGACGCCGCTCGAACACGTGAGGGTGTCGATCGTGTTTGTCGCTGCTATCGCAAGCCGCGTCACTTCGTTTGTGGCATAGCCGGTTGTGACGACGACATTGGTGGCATACGAGACGTAGTTCGTCCCGATGTAGGTGAAGTCGACGGCCTCCGCCGTCACGTTCGTGACCGTTGCGTCGCCGTCCTTGTAGACGAGCGAGTAGGTCGTGTTCGTGACCGGCGGCAGCTCGACGACTTCGAGCGCGTTGGTGTAGTAGAGCGCTTCGCTCGTGACCGAGACGGTGCCAGCCGCCACGGTCGAGATCGCCTCGACGTGCGCGAGCTTGCCGCCGGGCACCGTCGCCGCGTAGCCCGGTACGAGCTCCACGACGGCGGCGCTTGCGGCGAAGCAGAGCGCGGCGAAAACGGATGCAAGCATCGTCTTCATGTCGCGCCTCCGCCTTAGGCCTGCGTGCCGACCTTGATGATGCCGGCTTCGGTCGCACCGGCGTTCGCGCTCTTCGCGCACACGCCGAACCACAGGTCGCCGTTCACGACGATGCGGTTATGCTCCTGATCGTCGGCGACGACGATGCCGATGGCGAGGCCGCTGTCGGGGTCGGTCTCGATGCCGGTCTCCTTGTAGTCGGCGACGATGGCCGGGACGCGGCCCATGAAGCCGATGGAGCTCACGGGGACGAAGACCGCGCGGGCCGTCATGCCGGGCACCACGATGACGTCGCGGAAGCCGAGCTCCTGCGCGATGTTCGCCGGGGTGGCGGAGAGGTGAGCGCCGTGCATGAGGCTCTTGAGGATTGCGAACTCCGCGCCGTTGACGACGAGCGCCGAGTTGAGCTTGTCGAGCCAGGAGACGTCTGCGGCGAGCGCGTCGTACTGCGCGAGCGTCGGCGAGGCGACGATCTTGACGCCCGTCGAGGCGGTCGTGCCGTCGAGCGCGGTCTTGAGCGCCTTCTGCATCGCGATGGAGAGGCCGGTCGCCACGCGCATCGAGAACAGCTGCTTGATGCGGGGCGCGTTCACGCCGGCGTCGATGTTCGTGCCGCGCATGTCGTAGCCCTGCAGGAAGTGCGTGCAGGTGAGCGTGCCGTAGGCTGTGTCGCCGCCCGTCAGGTAGTTGTTCGTGTCGTCGTCGAACGCGAGCGCCTCCGAGACGGTGGAGAGCGGCATCTTCATGGTGGTGCCGGGCTTGATGTCGACGCCGGGGTTCTCGGCGGCGAAGTCCGTCGCGCCGAGGCGGCGGATGAGGTCGAGCTGCGGCTTGATGTTGCCGAAGAGGGCGTCAATCGCGAGCGTGAGACCAGGGGATGTGAGTGCCATTTGTTTTTCCTTTCTTTGGTGTTTGACTGGTGAATGTTTTCGGGCTTACTTGCCCGCGTCGATTTCGTCCTTGTGCGCCTTGTAGAACGCGGCGCGCTCGCCGGCGGGGAGGGCGGCCATCTGCTCGCGGCACGTCGCGACCGCTCCGCCGTCCTTCGGGACGTCGGGCGTCTTCTTCGCGGCGGCGAGGACGGTCTGCGTCTTCGCCTCGGGCGCTTTGCACGCGGCGATCAGCTTCTCGGCGCTCTCGGGGTTGGCCATGTACGCCTCGCGGCACGCGGCCACGTCGGCGATCTTCGCCTTGTTCGCCTCGATGAAGGCGTCGCACTTCATCTTGCGGCACTCGGCGAGGGCATCCGCAGCGGACTTCTCGGCGGCGGAGGCCTTTTCCTTCAGAGCCTTGCAGGCGGCCACGGCCGCGTCTTCGGACGCGTCCTCGGCGAGCCCGAGCTCTACCATCAGTTTCTTCATGTGGATTTCTCCTTTGTTGTTGTTGACCTCCGCGGCACGCGCCGCGGCAAGAGTCGAAAGCTCTCCGAAGTGCGGGGTGTTCGTCATCCCGATGGACTTGAGCGCGATCGGGCGGTACTCCTTCCCCGAATGGGCGCAAGCGAACGCGGGCGAGCGGTTCAGGAGCGTCTTCGACTCCCACAGCTCGCGGCCCTTCGGCGTGAACTCCCAGCGCGTCCAGATGGATCCGTCCTTCTCCTGGCGGATGTCCTTCGCCCACGCCATCGCCGCAGTCGACTTCGACGGATCCAGCGAGTAGTGCTCCTCGTCGACAAGCACGCCCGGCCACGCCGGATTCTCTGCAGCGTTCTTGAAAGCATTAATAATGGCCTTTGCAGCCGCCTCGTCGAAGACGAACTCCGCATCCTCGGGCGCACCCTTGACCGTGCCGCCGACCGGGTAGCGGCCATATGGCGGGAACGTCTGGAACCACGTCGCCTTCGTCTCGATGTCTTCCTTGACCGCGCTGCAGGCGGCGAAAGTCAATGTGTCATTCGTCATCTTGTTTTTCCTCCTTTTCGACCGCTTCGGCGGCGGCTTCCGCAAGGGTCTTCTCAAACAGGCCGCTCAGAGCCTCTACAAGCGCGTCCTCGGCCTTGGGGTCTCCTTGTCCGTCCAAATCGCGCGGCGCGTTTTTAAACGCCTTCTTGCGCGTTTGCAACGAGCTCCCGGCCTTTGCCCTGGCGAACGCGGGCATCTGGGGGGCTTCTTCCTCCCTTTCGAGGGTGAAACCGACCGCTTTTTCGAGTTCTCCCT
>JBGUVV010000440.1:0-3197 GCA_045220525.1 Kiritimatiellia bacterium | reverse complement strand
CCGTTCTCTTGATGTTGTCGTGCCGGAACTGTCGCTTAAAGACTGTGCCAGATTTTGGGACGGAAAACACGACCGTGTTTCCCAACGTGACATTCTCGACGTCCTTTCCATAACCGGCGGCGTTCCTCGCTATCTGGAGGAAGTCAATCCTTCGCAGTCTGCGTCCGAAAACATCCGGCGCATGGCATTTCGTCCGAACGCGACATTGCGAACCGATTTCGACGAAATGTTCAGAGACGTCATTACCAAGCGTCCGCGAATGGTGGCCAAGGTGCTGGAGACGCTGACGGACGGACCGTTGACGATGTCGGAAATCGCCGCAAGAATCAATGCCGGTGTCGGTGGAAATGTCTCGTCAGCCCTTGAACAGTTGGTCGAAGCGGGAATGGTTGCCCGAGATGTCGGAAAGAACCCGGAAACGGGAGTGGAAATAAGAGAGCGTCGCTATAGGCTGCGGGACAACTATGCGCGGTTCTTTCTTAAGTGCATTCGGCCTGCGGAAGAAACCATTGACGACGGATCGTTTTCATTCACCGGTCTTTCTCGTTTGGAAGAGTGGGAATCCGTTAAGGGCTTTGCCTTTGAGAATCTCATTGTCAATCATTATGCAGAGTTGCTGCCGTATCTGCACCTTGAAGATTCGCTGGTCTATTCTGCCGCGCCATATCGCAAGGGCGGGGCAAAGGGCTCCGGATACCAAATTGACTTGCTGTTGCAGACGAAACGTTCGCAGTGCGTGGTGGAAATCAAGCGGCGGTCTCGGATAAGGAAGAACATCGTCGACGAGGTCGCCGCGAAAATCGCAAAAATGAAAAGGTCTTCGGGTGTTTCAGTACGGGCGGCGTTGGTCTATGACGGCGACCTGGCCGAGACCGTTCCGGCAGATGGCTACTTCGATGCCATCATTCCATTCAGACGTCTGCTTGGAATCTGACCTTGCCCCCCTACGGAAAAGGGGGAGTGGCGGCGTGGGCGGGGATGTGGTAAACTTTTCTCCGAAATATGGAGAGGAGAGCCATTTGTCTACTCGCCTTAGCAGTCGCATTGGACGCGTCTGCCGTTTCCTTATTGCCGTCAAAGACCGAGGTGGTTGTCGCTGATGATGCGCCATCAATCGTCCGCTACGCGGCGACTGAGGCGACAAACTTCCTCGCGCGCATACTCGGCGCTCCGGTTCCAATCGTCGCCAAGGCGCATCGGGACGCAACCCCTGTCTGGCTCGGCGACTCGCCCGCCGCGCGCAAAGCGAGTTCTTCTCCGGCTGGATCTACGGACATGACCATTCGTGGTGTCCCGATCTTTCAGTTGCCTCGTGGAGAAGGCATCTCATCTGCCCGACGCTTGCGTTGCCGTCCACCGGTCTCTGGGGCGACATCGGGTATGTCGTGTTCAAGACGGACTCGGCAGGGGCTACGGCCTCGCTAGTCCAGAGCGACTTCTACTTCCAGACACCCACGGCGCATGCCGTTCGCCCCCGGCAATGGGATGTCCGCACACGGGAGAACCAAGGGAAGAGCGTGCGCTTTGCCTTGAACGCCAAGCTCTAAATTCACACATCGATTTGGATGGCCGTGAAGAACCTACGGACCGAATGCCGAGGCCGTGTTTGCGCGGGGTATGGTGATTTGATATACTATCAGCCAAACGGAAGGAGGGAAAAGATGTCATATCCTTTTCTGACACTTGAAGACAATACGGAGATAACTCATTCGGAGGTGTTGCCTGACGGAAGCGTCAAGGTGTTTGTCGAGCGCCCTGTCTTTCGTGGCTTTCATTCCGCAACATGCATGCTGCCTTCGTATGAATGGCGAGATGTCGTGGGCTTCTCAACCGAAGAGCTTGCTGGATTCCGCAAGATGATCGGCGACTCCGCACACCTCATAATTCGCTATGCTAAAAGAGGGGGAATTCTCAATGCCGCAGGTTTTTAGGGTAGGACCATATCTCGTCTATTTCTGGACGAACGAGAGCAATCCTCCGGAGCCTATTCATGTTCATGTGACGGACGGAACTCCTTCAAAGGATGACACTAAGGTGTGGATAACGCAATCTGGTGGTGCGCTTGTCTGCCACAACAAAGGCGACATCCCAGATCATAGACTTAATGACATCCTTGACGTTGTGGCGTCGCAAAGTGGTTATGTCGTCGAATGCTGGAAGCGGGTGTTTGGCGAAGTGAGGTTCTACTGCTGACGGATTAATATTCAACATGAAAGGCAAGCTATGAATCTTTCACGACGATATTTCCTTGGTTCGTTCGTCTCGGCGGTCGCAGCGCTATCGCTCTCAGCGGTCACGCTCGTCTCTCCGAAGGAGGGCGAGACGATGTGTCTTCTCAACGACGGAAACAGGGCGTTCCTCTCGATGGATGCGGCGACAAGGCGAAAGGTCTTCACCGACAAGGACTGGAGGCGCGAGGCGGCGACGAAATGGCGCTCGGTCCCGAAGCCCGTGACGCTCAAGTGGACTGACGCAAAGAACGAGAAGGTGCACGTCACCGTTACGAAGATAGGCGCGGACAAGCCCTGGTTCGACGAGGACGTGACGGGCGAGTCGGTGGAGGTGTGGAACCTCGAGATCGCAAGGGAGTACGAGTGGACGGTCTGCGACGGCGGGGAGGTTGCGCGCGGCACCTTCAAGACGCACGACTTCGCGCCCCGGGTAATGAAGATCAAGGGCGTTCCCAACTTCCGCGATCTCGGCGGGTGGAAGACCCTCGACGGAGGGCGCGTCCGGCAGGGGCTCGTCTATCGTTCGCAGGGCCTCAACAACAACGCTCTATACTACCTTACCTCGGCGGAGACGATGGCGCTCTACAAGGCGGGCAAGCTTGAGGAGCTTTACGGCAAGGACGGCAAGGAGATAAAGGAGCGCATCGACCGCGAGGGAGGGAAGGACGACTTCGACCCGAATGCGCCGTGGATGCGAAAGTCCCTTCCGCGCGCCGACCCGCAGCCGCCAAAGGCGCGGCTGGACGGGCCTACAAAAGCATATCTCCTCGACAAGCTCGGCATAAAGTCTGATATCGACCTCAGGGGACCGAACGAGGTCTGGGGGATGACCGAGTCTCCGCTCGGCCCACGCGCGACGTGGTTCTGGTACCAGAACCATGCCTACGGCGGAATGCACCAGCCTAACGGCAAGGAGGGCTTCACGAAGGTATTCAAGGTGTTCCTCGACGAGAAGAACTACCCAAT
>JBGUVV010000439.1:0-3854 GCA_045220525.1 Kiritimatiellia bacterium | reverse complement strand
ATGCCTCTATAAGGACGGACGACTTCGCCTGCGCTGTGTCAATATTTTCCATTTCAATTGTATAAGTATATCAAATTTCGCGGAATTTTGCTATACTACAAAACATGAAACTGAAATTGAACAGGGAATACGCGCTCCGCCATGTCTTCTCGGCGGTTGTCATGGCCGCCTTGGGCCTTTGGTTCGGGTTCGACGGAGTCGTTCGCTATCCGGCGACGCCCGCCGCAGAGCTATACCGCTCGATAGAGAAGTCCGAGCCGCCGCCGGGATTCGACCTCGACGGCTTCAAGCGCCAGAAGATCCAGTCGCAATACGGATTTTCGGCGATTGCCCTTCTCGCGTCGCTTGTCGTCGGCCTAAGGCTTCTAAAGGAGAAAAAATTCTCGTTCGAGTTTGACGAAAGCGGCTTCACGGCCAGAGGAAAGCGCTTCTCGCGCGAAGACATCGCCGAAATCGACGAGAGCGAATGGACGACGAAGTCAAAGCTGCACGTGCGCCTAAAGAGCGGCGGGAAAATCACCCTCGACGCCTGGCACCACACGGGAGTAAAGGACTTCCACGCCCTCTACGCGGCTCCCAAGGCGGCTCCCGCCGCCTGAACGCGCGAGCAATTCCGCTTCATCCGGGCTTGCGCTTCAGACGCCGTATGCGATCGTGCCGAAGCGGCCATTGGCGTTTATGCGGCGGATCGTCTCCGCAGCAAAACGCGCCTGATGGGTTTTCATGGTTTACGACCTCCAACCGAACACCCCCTTGATGGATGACAACACTTTTGCTATAATTGTTGGCGTTGAGGCACTTGAGGCGTGAGGCGTGTTTCCGGAGACCACCTCTACTTTACGATCAAGTGCCTCCAACTTTATCGCTTCGACCGAGTAGATGTGGTGTCCGTGCTGCCGAGACTCCTTCACTGTTATCCATGCAACGGCTTTTTTGCAGCCAAAAGCAACCTTTTCTCGTTTGCTGGGCGATATGTGCCGACAAGAACGACACGCGACTCTCTATCTGCCTTTTTCATTTACATACGCCCAGAAGTTCTACACGATCTACATGTTCTACACGGCTAAAACATTTCCACAAATTCTATCAATTGTTTTATTCGGATGCCAATGTTTCAGCCGCATGACGCAGACGAGCCAATGTCTTTTCGCGGCCGAGGAGCTGGAGCATCTCAAATAGCCCTATCCCCTCGCCACGCCCCGAGACGGCGACGCGGACAGGGTGCACCCACGGGCCCATGCCGTTGCCCTGCGAAAGCTCCTTGACTACGGCCTCAAGCGCTGGCGCAGACCATTCCGCGACCTTCGAGAAGCGCTCCACGAGATCGAGAAGAAGATCCTTCACGCCCGGCTTCTTCAAGCGCTTTTCAACCGCCTTTTCGTCAAACGGGAAATCATCGGACACAAAGCACCTGGTCGCCGCTGGTATGTCGTTCAAGAACTTGGTGCGAACCTGCAGCTGGTCGGCAAGGTAGCTCCACCATGCCTCGTCGTGCCCGGCGGCCGCGCCGGTGCGGGCCTTGACCTCGCCTACGAATTCGTCGTGGGGTATCTTCTTGATATACTCGCCGTTCATCCACGCGAGCTTCTTCGGGTCGAACATCGCCGCGGTGACATGCACCTTCTCGAGCTCGAAAAGCTTAACCATCTCCTCGCGCGTCAACACCTCGCGGTCGTCGCCGGGATTCCACCCGAGAAGGAGGAGGTAGTTGAAAAGCGCTTCCGGGAGATACCCCTGCTCGCGGTACTCGCCGACAAACGCCGCGCCGTCGCGCTTCGAGTAGGGCTTTCCCTGCTGGTTGACGATCATCGAAAGATGCCCGTACTTCGGCACCGGCGCGCCAAGCGCCTTGAAAATGCAGATGTGCTTGAACGTGTTCTCCACGTGGTCGTCGCCGCGGATGATGTGCGTCACACGCTGGTCGATGTCGTCGACGACGTTCGCGATGTGGAAGATCGGGGAGCCATCCGAGCGGACGATCGCGAAGTCCTGGATGTCCTCGGCCTTCTTCGCCATGTGGCCCTTCACGATGTCGTCGAACTCGATGACGCCCTCCTTGGGCATCTTAAACATCGTGACGACGCCAGTCTTGCCGTCGCGCGAGGTCTTCTCGACCTTGTAGGCGTGGCCGCTCGCGAGGAGTTGGTCGACGACTTCGAGATGGCGCTTCACGTTCTTCGTCTGGTAGAAGACTTCCTCGTCCCAGTCGAGCCCAAGCCACTTCATGCAGTCGAAGAGGACTGCAATCGCCTCTGGCGTCGAACGCTTGAGGTCCGTGTCCTCCACGCGGAGGAGGAACTTGCCGCCAGTATGCCGCGCGAAAAGCCAGTTGTAGATCGCAGCGCGGATGTTGCCTATGTGGACCTTGCCCGTCGGGGACGGCGCAAACCTAACTCTTGTCTCTTCCATTTTCAATCTCCAAAATACGCTTCTCCCCTACCCAATAGAGGAGGAAACCTTGAATACGGCCATGAGGATTGCGATTGCGACAAAGCCGACCACGCCCGCTATGGCGACGATGAGAATCGGCTCGAGCGCGTTCGTGAAAGTGGCGATGTTGCGGTCCATGTCCTTCTGGTAGCGCTTGCCGACGTTTTCAAGCGCCGAGGCCATGTCGCCCGCCTGCTCGCCGATCGCAAGCATGTCGGTCATCATGCGCGGAAACACGCCCGAAGCCGCAAGCGGCCCCGATATGGTAGTTCCGTCGGTGACACGCTGCCGCGCAGTCTTTAGGGCGTCGCCTATTACGGCGTTGCCGCAGGTCTCCTCGCATATCTTGAGGGCCTGGAGCACGTTGACGCCGTTCTTGAGAAGAGTCTTCATCGTGTAGGCGAGCGACGAATACGCGCCTGCCGCGACGATGCCCTTTATGAGGGGCATCCTGAGCTTCCACGAGTCTATCTTCCTCATCCCGGCCGGGGTCTCCTTCCATTTGCGGAACCAGAAGACAAGCGCGACGACCGCAATGGCCATCAGCCAGCCATAGCCGATGAAGAGGTCGGAAAGGCCTATGAGAATTCGCGTCGGAAGCGGCAGCGAGGCCCCCATCGAGTCGAAGACCTTCTGGAACTGCGGTATGATCCAGACGAGGGCGCCTATCACCGCGACGACTCCGAAGCAAAGGACGATCACGGGATAGGAAAGCGCGCTCTTTATCTTGCCGCGCATGTTGTCGTCGCGCTCGTAGTGGTCGCCGAGGCGCCGCAGCACCTCGATCATCGCGCCAGACGCCTCGCCTGCGCGGAGCATGTTGGAAAAGAGCGGCGGGAAAGTCTTTGGATGGCGGGCGCAGGCGTCGGAAAAGTTCTCGCCCCGCTCGATCCTTTCGCAGAGGTCGCGGCAGATGTAGGCGTGCGCGGAATTCTCGTCGCCCTGCTTGGCAAGGGCCTGAAGCGCCTGGCCGAGGGTCATGCCAGCCTCGAGGAGGTCTGCGAGCTCCGACACGAAGAGGAGGACTTCCACCCTCTTCATGTCGGTCTTGCGCCCGCCTCCACCGATCTGGAGGCTCCAGATAGACTGGCTCTTGGGTTTCGCGCCGGCAGGCGACGCGGCCGGCGCCGCTATGGGCGCCGCAGCCGCAGATGGCCTTTTCCTTGCGTATCCCATTCCAGGCCCGCGCCGAGCGTCACTTGACGAGGCGCACCCTTATTACGGCGTCGCTCGACTCAAGGGCCTTTACGACATCCGCCGGAACGGGAGTGTCGGTGTCGATGAGCGAGTACGCGAAGTCGCCGCGCGACTTGTTGGCGATAGCGTCGATGTTCACTCCGGCGTTGCCGAGTATCGACGTGAAGGTGCCGATCATGTTCGCGACGTTCTTGTGGCAGATCGCGACGCGCCCCGCCTTGTTCGCG
>JBGUVV010000438.1:0-4180 GCA_045220525.1 Kiritimatiellia bacterium | reverse complement strand
GCCCCAGCGTCGCGTCACATGCCGAGAGCGGCGTGTCGTCCTCGCCCCAGGCGCGGAGCTTGTTGACCTTCCGGTCGAGCGAGCCGTCGGCCTTGTCGGAATAGTAGCCGGCGTACCATCGTTTTGTACGCGCCTTCAGCTTGCCGCGCCCCGTGATGGCGACGTTCGTCGCCCCGTAGGCGTAGACGAGCGGCGAGTAGTTGAGGCACTCAGTGCCCTCCCAGTTCACGCGCACCGGCGGCAGGTAGTCGGACTTCTCGTCGGAGAAGAGGAGCGTTGCGCCTTCGGCAAGATGAAGCTCGACGTTGCTCTTGAGATGGATCGGGCCTGTGAGATAGGCGCCCGCCGCGACCGTCACGCGGCCGCCGCCCGCCCGAACACATGCGTCTATGGCCGCCCGGAAGGCCTCCGTGTTCGCAGTCTTGCCGTCCCCAATCGCTCCATAGGCGGCGGTTGGGAAATCGCGAGCGGGAATCTCCGGCGCGCGAATCGGTCCGAAGAACGTCTCATAGACCGCGCCGCCTCGCGCAACGAGCGAACGGCCTTCTGACAATCTGCCTACCTCGTTCAACAGAACACGCTCTGCGAAGGAATCAAGACGAAGTGCGCCGAAATCGAGCGACGTGTCCTCTGAGAAGAGGAACGGCGAGAGCATGTAGATCGGAAGCCACGTCACGTTGGCGCGCCGCGCTGCGACGCAGAAGCGGTCCTTTCCATTGTCGAGATAGGCGATTGGCTCGATGCCTTCCGCAAGCTGAACTTCCTGTGCGCATACGGCTTTGCCATTTCCGTTGCAGTTTGCGTTGTGGCGGAGCGGATAGCGCTTCCCGGCGTAGTCGAGGCGCATCTTCCGCCAGTCGCGACATGCGCCCTCGCTCGCCCATCCCGGCGAAGCGGGGACCTCTTCGCAGGCCCGGTCCACAAGGAAGTCCGCCAGTCCTGTGACATTCAGCGGATCGCCCTTCCCGACGACGAGCGGACGGCCCGACGCCTTGCGGTCATGCTCCGCCGTCGGATTCTGCCCAGATATGTAGATGAGCCGTCCGCCAGCCTTGCGAAACGCGACAATCGCCGCGGCCTGTTCGTCCGTGGGTGCGTCGTTGCCGAGTGCGGCGATTACGACAGGCGTCTCAGAAGCTAGGAGCCCTCCATCCTTCAAACCGCGCAGCGAGATGCCCTTCACAGCCCAGCCATTGTCGCGCAGGGTTCGTCCGCACGCACCCGCGACAATGCGTCCGACATAGGACTGCGCTCCAGCATCCCACGAGCCGAGCGACTCGCAGATAACGCCGACCACGCCTTTGCTTTTGGAAGGGTTGCGGCTCATGTCGAACAAATCGCCGAACACGGCCTGCTTCGCCGGATCGCACTTATCCTCGAGTTCCGCCGCGCCCCGCTCAAAGCGCTTCTTGAAGTCCACCGCCGGAAGCGGCGCCTCGGCGGAACGGTTCACCCAACACGTCCAAGTGATATCCACGAGCGCCTTCACCTGCATCGCCAGGAGGTCCGCAAGCGCGTCCGCCGGATTGTCGCATTTCGCGAAGCCGATCTCGGCCTCCTTCTCGGCTGCGTACGAGCGCTGCGGCACGACCTGCTGACAGTGCCAGAGCACCTGCTCGCGGAAGCCCTCCACCGGTGGAAGGCGCGGACGGTACCCACGTAGCTTCTCCCGCGCAAGCTTGACCACGAGTCCGTCGCTTCTGAAGCCGAAGTCGTTCTTCGCGCCGTGCTCGACCTTTTTCACGCCAAGATCGACCCCCTCGATGCGGCAGAATCTCACGAAGTCCAGTAACGGCGGATGGTTCAGGGCCGACTCGTCGCCGACCTGATGCGTCAGCACCGAAAGGTAGAAAGCCGCCTTGTGGCTCTCGCCCCTGGCGAACGCGCGCGCGAGGAGCGTCATGAACGTCGCCTTGCCGTCCTCGGTGTGCATCCAGTTCGTGAAGAACCCGCGCGAGGCGATGACATCGCGGTCGCGCCTGCCGACGACTTCCTCGATGTCGTCCAGCGTGCGGAAGCGGTGCGGGGCCCACTCCGTCATGTCAGGGAAATGGCAATATTCTAGCAACGTGCCGAAGTCGTCAAAGGTGTAAAACGACTTGATCTCCTTCGGCAGGAACTCGCCGACAAGCTGCGCAACCTCATCGTGCTCCACGTCCCAAGCGAAAGTGGCGCAGCAGCAGGCAAGGAAGAACGCCGCCGCCAGCCAGTAGCGGAAGCCGCACCTGCGCCCGTGAAATCCTGTTGGTGATCTGTGTCGCGATTTACGCAGCATCGGCCACCTCCGAATCTGCTACATTGTCCATTAACGCGGCATAGGCGACCCCTTGCAACTGTAAGACATTTGTAGTATAATTGTAGTCGTCAAGACCAAAGAAGGAGTTGTCAATGCTTGCCACAACGTCAACCGTCATGCAGTTCCGCATGGACACAGAACTGAAGCACGAGGCTGAGGAGCTTTTCCGCGAACTCGGCACATCGTTCGCGGAAGCTCTGCGCATTTTCGCGAAGCAATGCGTCTTGACGCATTCAATGCCCATCGCAATTGCAATGCCGCAGCGCAAAACTGCCAGCGGTGCTTTTGCACAGTACGCCGATCCCGCCAAACGCAAATTTGAGTCTGGCGCTTTTGCCCGCGCAATGGAGGCCAAGCATGCGAACGCTCGTTGATGCGAATGTCGTATTGCGCTACATGCTGAATGACGACGAAACCCAGTATTCTGTAGCTGAGCAGACGATTCGCAATGGGGCATACCTTCTTCCTGAAGTACTTGCGGAAGTCGTCTATGTCCTTCTGGGGGTCTATTCTGTGCCAAGAGAGGAACTTGCTTCAAGACTTCAATTTCTTGTGGGAGAAGTTCAAGCGGAACATCCCGAGATTCTCGAGACGGCATTGTCAACGTTTGGGACGACAAAACTTGACTTTGTTGATTGCCTTCTTGCAGCATACAACAAGCACATCGGCGACAGGGTCGTGTCATTTGACCGCAAGTTGAACAGGCTGTTGCGGTAAGTATTCTCACCTCCGCCGCACAGGTCGCGATTGCTCTGGACTTGCCATTGCGCATCGTTCTACACCGTCTCCCCGCGTTTGAACGAGATGGCTATTGAGCAAGACGTGGCCTTGCCTGTATTGAGATACGCCGAGACCGCCTCGCCGATGCGGACGCCCGACTGCGCGGGATCGTACTCGACCCGCGTGAGGCTCTGCGCATGGACGGGACCGAGACCCTTGTTCGACAGCGTGGCGAAGCGGAGGTCCTGCGGCATGCGCACGCCCTTCCGGTCCAAGGCCGACAGTATGCCAGCCGCGAGGTAGTCGTCGTTGCAGACAACGGCGACCTCCTTTACGCCGCCATTCGCAAGCATCTTCTCGAATGTCGTGAGCCCCGCCCGCTGGATGCATTCCTGTACGTTCCTTCCGCCGATCGGACGAATGGGCATGCTGCGAACCTTCAGTCCAGCGCGTTCAAGCTCGCCTGCAAACGACTTCCTGACGGCGGCGTGCTGGTAGACTGAAAGAACCGTCCGCACACCGGCAGCGCGCAGCGTCCGCGCCAGCTCCGGCAACGCGACAGTCAAGTCGTCGCCGACGGAAATGACCGCCTCCTTCGACGGACTGTGCGACCGCACCTCGACGAACGGAACACCTGTCTTGGCTACGTGCGCAACAACCTGCGGCGTCGCCTCGAAGAGGACGACCAGCCTGACGGAGGCGTCCAGCATCATGTTCACCGTCATGACGTCCACATCTTCCATTCGCGCCGAGACTTCGACGGACGCATAGAGCCACCCGTTCCGGCGAAGCACGGAACTCATGCTGTTTTCAAGAACGCTCGTGAAGTACATGCCGGGCGGGCCTGCCTTGATGCCAAGCACCGAACCGCGCCAGGAGCGTCCACCCGCCGCGCAGACCATAAGCCCGACGCGCGGGCGCGCCGCCAGAAGCCCCTCGCGGCAAAGCCGCTTCACGGCGTTGCGGATCGTTATCTCGCTCACCCCGAACATCACCGCGAGCTTGCGGACGCCGGGTAGCACCGTCCCGTCCGCATACGTTCCGCTTCGGATGACCCGCGCGAACCCGCTCACGAGCTGGTCTTCCATGCTCGTGCCGATCTGCCGCATCACCGCGAACGGCGCCTTAAAACCAATTCTGCCTTTCATCGGGAGATAATATACA
>JBGUVV010000437.1:0-2072 GCA_045220525.1 Kiritimatiellia bacterium | reverse complement strand
CGTCGTTTCCGATACCGTTCCATGCCACCACGGTAATGGGTTAGTGGGTTGCGCGGCGTTGCCGCTCACCCACCAACCGAATTGAGGGTGCGCCCGCCCCGTCCGCAGTGGCTCAGGCTTTCGCAACGTTGGTGGGCTGAGTCTTCGGCCCCCAGAGCAATTCAGAGACGTCCGTCTTTTTGTTGCGCCCAATGGCATCGAGGACCTGCGACAGCTTCGCGACCGGGTCGTCGCACCTCAGCGAGAGCGTGTCGATGATGGTCATCAGCGTCTCGCGGGTCTTCAGTCCTTTCTCCGACTGGGAGCCAAAGCAGACCTTCCGGGCGATGACAAGCGGCCTGAGACGTCTCTCGGCGAGGTTGTTCTCCGCCTCGACCTCGGGGTTGCAGACCCACTGGAAGAACCTGTCGCGCCTGTTGACGATGAGGTCGAAGTACCCCTTGAGCTTGCCGTCCTTGACGGGACTCCTCGCGATGGCGAGAAGTTCGTCGCGGATGGACACGGACTCCTCGTCGTACTCCTTGCCGCGCTTCCTGTTGCGGAGCGTCATCGCCGAGGCGAGCAGTTCGAGGAATCGGGGAATGTGCTTCTGGTATTCCTTGTTCTTCGGCTCCGCCTCGAGCAGGTCGCGGACGTTCCGCTTGAAGTGTTCAAGGCAGTACTGCATCCTTCCCCTCCAGGCGCAGTTGTAGGCGCTGTAGCGGTCCACGCCGAGGACGCCGACGTGCGCGCCCTCGCCGAAGATCTCCGCGGGGACGGTCGACGCCCGGGTGCCCCGGAACCTGTACACCGAGACCGTCGGGGTGAAGAAGCCCCATGCGTAGCCGCTTTTCCCGTCGCACGACCACGTGGTCTCGTCCGCGTGCTTGACCAGGGCCGCGTTGAACTCCTCGACGAGCCTCGCGACGCCGCCCTCCAGCAGCTCCGCGACCTTGTGCGCCATCTTCTTCAGCGCGGCCTTCTTCACGCCGGCCCGCCTCGCGAGCGTCCCGAGCGGAATGCCCGCCCGGAAGTGGTCGACGAGAACCTGCGAGATCAGGTCGTTCGTGAACGCGAAGTAGGGCATGACGCCGGGCACTTCGGATTCGTGGTACTTCCCGCAGACGGGGCACCACGCCCTGTATATCGTGTAGTTCCTGACGATGCGCCTTGCGGGAACCATGTGGACGACAGTCCTCGTGCGCGTCGTCCAGCTCGTGAGCGGGAGGCCGGAGACAGGGCATGACGTCGGCCTCGGAAGTTCGGCCACCTCGTCCGCCTCGCCGTCCGGGACGGACTTCCTCCCGTGCCCCGGATGGCCTTTCGGCTGGCCCCCGACGCGCTTCCTGTCCTCTTCGGACGAGTTCGGCTTTATGGGGATCAGCGACGACGGGGTGGAGCTTCCGAACGGCTTCGCCGTGGCGGGATTGGCTTTGCCGCCGCACTGTGCGTCCCTGAGCCGGGCGTTCTCCTCCTCCAGCGCCAGAATCCTCCGGTCTTTCGCGGCAAGGCGTTCCTCCAGGCGGTCGATCCTGACCGCCAGCTCGGTGTACTTCCCGCACCGGTTCCAGTACTGGCACTTCGCAGGCTGCACCTTACCGCGCGGCCTCCGCGACCAGCGAGTCGAGATAGGCCAGGCCCTCCGCGCAGATCGCCTGCTCCAGCTTCCGGCCGTTCTCTATCGCCAGCTTCATGAGCGGCGCGCATTGCGCGGGGACGTGGCGGCTCCTCTGCTTTCCGCCCTCGCGGTACACGAACAGCCACGCGGGGTGCTTCCTGCCGGACTTGCACGCCTTGCATCCGGGCTTGCCGCACGCCTTGCGCACGAGCGCAAGCGATCCCCTCGCGACGGGCATGAACCCGGCGACCTTCTCCAGGAAAGGCGCGGGCTGCGCCTTGACCTTATCTGCCTTTGTTTTCATGCCGTCTATTATAACATATCATATACAAGAACGCAAGGGGAAAAATGAACTTTTTTCATTTTTCTTCATTTTGGAGACACCAAGCGACCGAACCCTTACGGAGAGACGGTCCTAATCCTCAGATCGGTTGGTGGGTGAGCGGCAACGCCGCGCAACCCACTAACCCATTAC
>JBGUVV010000436.1:0-4252 GCA_045220525.1 Kiritimatiellia bacterium | reverse complement strand
TCGTGGGGGAGGTTCTGGTCGAGGAGGCACGCCTCTCGCATGACGTCATTGACGCAGCCGGTGTAGAGCTTTTCGAACCGTTCGCAGAGTTCCTTCACCGGGATCGGGAACTCGTTCGCGGGAATCGACTGGCGCTTTGCGATGAGCCTGTCGAGTTTCATAAGGCCTGCTTCCTTGGCCTTTGTTCGCATGTTTGCTAATGATGGCATAATAGTTGTTTCTATCAGGCGTTAGTTTTGATCAACGACTTTGAATCTCATTTTTCATAGGGAAATTATACCAAAACCAGCCAGCAACAATATATCTTTCCCAGAAACAAATGCTATCATATCAAGCACCCATTTGGAGCTATGGGGAACTGCTGGCAGATGGACTCGCCACATTGCCAAAAACTTCATTTACGTCGGCAACCTCCCTTTGTCTCTTGCGTACGCTTTCATCATTTCCTTTTCAGCAGAAACAGCAACGTATCCGGGCCGTCGGTCTCCACTTCGAACGACTGCCCGGCGTAGTCCTTGTTGAATCTAGAGGGGAGACACCTCTTTCGACGTTTCAATTTTCGCTGCCAACAACACTCTTTTTGACAGATAACGCTCTCCGGCGCCTGCTTTGGCACTAGTTTGTGCAACTGAAAAAGTCATCGCGCCCGTGGCTCATCCAGCCGCTGTGATGCGGGGATAACTCGCCAAAACATCTCCTTTTCGCGCCAAAATCACCACCGCAATTGAGGTGTCTCCCCATTCCAATCCCACGTCATTCACCAACCTGATCATGGAACTCGACAAGGAACGCCGCGCTGTTGGCGTCGCGCTTCGGCAGTACAAGCCGTCCGCCGTCGAGCCGCAGCTTGGCACTCTCAACATCCCTTGTGTAGTCGTGAACGATCACGGTGCACTCTGCGTCCGGCGCCACGCCGGCGATGTCGACCGACAGTTCACGCAGTCCTGACCGGTAGTCAGTTACGAGCAGAGCCTTTCGCGCGCCGTCTGCGGACTTCGCCGAAAGAACCGTCACTCCGTCCGCACCGCTCGCCGCGCACAGCACCGGATAGCCGCGCACGAACTCGCCAAAAAGCTTAATTCCATAATAGACCTTATACTTCTCGCCGCCCTCGCTCTTGTAACCCCACGAACCCATATGGCTGCAGCCGTAGTAGAACGCCTGGTCAAGCTTCGACGACTGGAACTTGGAAAGAAGCGTCAGGTTGAAGCACGACGAGTCTATGCCGTTGTGGGCGGCAGGCCCAGTCCACACCCG
This sequence comes from Kiritimatiellia bacterium, assembly GCA_045220525.1. Classification (GTDB taxonomy): domain Bacteria; phylum Verrucomicrobiota; class Kiritimatiellia; order RFP12; family UBA1067; genus UBA1067. The sequence goes on along the minus strand of JBGUVV010000436.1, from coordinate 2,995 downwards.
TGCCTTGGCCTTCGGATCGGCGGAGCGCAGTTTACCCCACGACACGTTAAGATAGTGCCACTCGTTGACTATCAGCTCGCACTTCGGGAATCCTGCCTCGTCGCATATCTTCCGAGCCCGGTTCGCCGCCGCAATAACGTCGTCTGGCTTGTTTCCATAGTAGTGCCACGAGATGAAGTCAGGTGCGGCGCCGACATCGCGGCAGACCGCCAAAAGGCGGCGGAAATAGTCCGAGGTGCCGACTCGACCCGGCTTCGTCGGACGCCAGCTGCATAGTGCCGGGCCACCGACCTTCACCATGTCGCCGAACTCGCCCTTGATTCGCTTAAGGCACGTCGCGAAGAATCGCGCGAACAGCTCGAGCCTTCTTTCCTCGCGGGCGGCCTGATCGGCGGCGCGTGCCTCCGCAGTGTCGCCCACTCCCAGGTCTCCGTCTGGGAGACACCACATGTTGTTGACCCCGTCTGGCTCGTTCCACAGTTCCCAGTACTTGATTCCCCATTCGTATCCGTCCGCCCATCCGCGATTGTAGTGTCGTATCGTGGCGGCGAAGACTTCCGCGACCTTGTCGAAGTCTTCGGGAATGAGCGTGTTGAAATGGACTTTCGGACCGGAGTGCTCGATAGATGTACCGAGGCGGAAGAAAACATCCAGCCCAGTCTCCTCGCGGGTACGCCTCAGCAAGTAGTCGGTGGGCCCGAACACATAGTTCTTCGGATCCTTCGCATCAAGATGCATCAGCGGGAAGATGTGGTAGTAGTCGCAGACGCGCTCCGCCTTGTTTAGGAGCGCCCAGTCGTGGGTGCGCGCCGACTTGAACCCCATGGAGCGGATATCGTCTATCGTGGACTGTGGGCACGAGCATATCTGAGGCCCGAACCCCGACGAATGCAACTCGGGGCGGATTTTCCCAGTCTCCTGCGAGAAATCGACCGTCAACGCAATGGCCAGAACTGCAACTGCAATATCCATGACACTATCTCTTTTCGCTTTCTTCCACGATTAGGCCGTCAAAGTGGGCGGTGCCGGTCGCGAAGAAGACTCGAAGGTCGATCTCCGGCTTGAACTCGCACGGAAGTTTCTTCGGCACGTAAACCTCGGCAGACTGGTGCACCCAGTCGAAAGTTCCCTCAAGCCCGGCGTTCGGGACGACTTTCGCGCGGTCTTCGGCCTCGTTGAACCACACAACCGCCTGCGCTCCGCCGCGCCGCTGGTAGGGCTTCAGGTTCTCGCCCTTGACAAAGTACGATATGCGGTACTTCTTGCCCTTCTTCAAGTCCGCCCGGAACTTGACCGCGTGGAAAGGCTTCTCCGTCATCGACTTGTCGACCGTGATCGTCACCGGCTTCACCTCGCCGACGACGACCGACTTCGGCGGATTCGCCGCGCGGCGGGCCTTCTCCCTCTCGACGGAGAGGTTTTCGTTGTAGTCGCGCGAACGCTTCACCATGCGGTCCAGGAACTCGCGGCGCATGAGGGCGATGCGCTTCGCCTCCATGGAGTCCGGCGACACCGACGCCTCGGCCTTCTCGAAAAGCGCGACAAGCGGCTTCAGCGCCTTCTCCGAGTATATCTCGGTCCAGACGCGGAACTCCGTCGCGACGAAGTTCGACGTCCCGATGTCAGTCTCGAAGCTCGCGCCGAGCACGCCATCCATCCACCGGCGCTCGACTTCCTCGAAGAACTCCTGCATCGGCTTCGCCGCCGCGCCGAACATGAGGCGGTAGTATTCGTCGAGGAGCGCGTCGATGTCGACATGCCCGTACCAGGCTATGCGCGAGAAGACGTACCAGTTGAGGACGCAGTAGATCGCCCTCTCGGCGCGGTTGCTCATGTACGCGCCGCGAACCATCGGCAGCATCCTGTTGTAGAACTTCGCCATGGCGCGCGGCGTCTGCGTAGGCACGTCGTCGATGTCCATGTTGTAGCAGCCGAACTTGCCGCAGTTGCTGTAGAGCTTGACCTTGCCGGCCTTCTCGTACCATGCCTTCACCTGAGCGAAGTCCCGGTCCGCCCTGTCAGGCTTCACCCACCCGCCGTTGTTGCAGACCGTGACGTGGATGTTGTCGGGCATCGCCCTGTCGGGGACGTTCCTGTAGGCGCCGTAGGCCATCTGCATGACGCTCCCCTTCACGCCCTCGCGCTTCAGCCGCTCTGCGATGTCGATGGTGTAGTTCCATATGATCTCGTTCGACTCGCACTTCGGGTCCTTCGCCGCCGCGTACGCCGCCGTGCATGCGGGGCAGAAGCAGTGGACCGTGCCGTCTTCCGGCATGATGTCGACATACTCGCCGTAGTGGCAGTTGTTGCCCCACTTCTTAAGGCCCCTGCTCTCCGGCGGCTGGCCGGTGAGGTAGGCCTTTACGTCCTGGTATAACTCCTCCTTGAACCCGGCAGAGGAGTAGCAGAACTTGTTGTTCTTGTGGTATGGCTCGCGGCCGGTGTCCATGATGTCGCGCGTTCCGTCCTTCTTCATCAGGAAGTATTCGGGATGCGTCTCCCCGAAACGCCGCACGTACCTGAAGAACCTGAGGCCGTGGCAGCAGTGGAGCGGGCGCGTCTGCATCCTAAGCCGCAGGTTGGAAAGCGGCATGTAGCGCTTCTCCTTGAAGTTCGGCTCGTACCATTCGCCGACGTTCGGCGTGAAGTGGCGCTCCGTGAGCTTTGGAGCGCTCACGGAGTCCGTCTCCGGCACAACGAACGACTTCACCCTCGGCACTATCTCGCCAAGCTCGCCCGGGAAGTAGAAGCGACAGCCGACGAACTTTTCAAGGAACTCATACGCGCCAAAGAGCGTCGCGCGCGCAAAGCAGTTGTGGTTGTACCACGGGCGAAGGTTTGCGTCGAGACCCGCGATGAAGACGGTGTTCCCCTTCGTGCGCGTGGCGAATCCGTCCTGCGGCAGCGCGCACGTGTCTATCCCCGCCGCGACGCTCCACGTATTGGAGCCGAGGACGATCGAGCACTTCTTTGGGTTGAAATTTGTCTTGACCGG
>JBGUVV010000435.1:0-6468 GCA_045220525.1 Kiritimatiellia bacterium | reverse complement strand
TCCGCTCTGCTTCGGATTGACGAACGCGCTCTGCAACGCCCCCGCGCCATCATAGGTGTTTGTCCCCTGAACCGTCCACGGATAGCTACCCTCCGTCACCCAATCCAGATGCGGCGCGCCTAGCGCATTGCCGATGGCGACACTCTCGGTATCAGTGATCTCTCGGTAGCACCCTGTTGCCACTTCGGAAAAATCACCCGCTCCAACGGCATTGACGGCCCGCACGCGATAGTAATACAAGGCACCCGAGGCTACCGACTCATCCAGGAACTCTGTGTCAGAAGTGGTCTCCCCGATGCATTCTGCCAAACCGGGATTCCATTTTTCCCCACGCCAAATCTCGTATGACTGTGCCCGCCTTGCCTTTCCCCAGCCAACCGTTATACCCGCAGGATTGGTGCTACATGAAGCAGAAACACCAATCGGCAAAGAAGGCAGCAATCCTTCGGAATTACCCTCCAAGAATTCCAGCAATTGCGATGGAGTTGCATAGCCGGTTCTCCGCGCAACATACTTATTTGCCGTCTCTGGATTTATGATACATACCAAGGGCAAAGTATAACCGCCAAGCCCTTGCTCGTAGTCTGCGTAATCGCTTAGTTGTTTGTCGCAATCGCAGTACCAAAGAACATAATCAGATGTGAGAATCGGCTTGACTGAATCATTCTCGCATGCAGTCAGCCTCACGTATGTCGTATTTGAGCAAGAATCCCTTCCACAAACCATGAGGACTCGCTTGCCAAGCACTTCCGCCGCTTCAAACGCCTCAGTCTTGTTCGTATACCACTTTGCAGGGCTCTGCGTCACCCTGATGGTAGAATAGGCCCCCTCCCCGGACTGAACAAGTATCGTTCCCGTTCTGTATGTGTCATTCGCCAATGCCGGGGTCGTGAACACGACACTCTCGCCATCCGCGCCAGATGACTTGGTTAGTGCGATCCAATCGGAGCAATCTGCAACAAACCAGTCGGCTGTCGAACGAATCTGGATGCTTCTTGATTTTTCTTCACCATCGTAAAACACATCATAGTCAACAGGCGATGCAACATCCTCGCGCCCCTCTGCCCACTCCAGCTGGAGAATGCCCTTTTCTCCATATTGTGTGTCGACCGCTATATGATAGGTTCTGCCCTTGACGGCGTGAAACGCCACGCGACTGGAAAAATCGAACTCGGCGGCATCGACGTCGTCATTTGCCGCGACAAGGCTGAGATTAGACATCTTGTCGCCCGTGTATACAGCCAGTTGCGTATCCAGTACGGATTCTTCTTCTGTTTCCGATCCTTTCGCACCGGATGCGGAATTCGATCCTTTTGCGGTGAAGGTGTAATCCGCATCGTCCGGCGCGACAAAAGACGCCCAAACCGACGATCCACCGACATTGCCGACCACCGAATGAGCAGGTTCGCCAGATTCGCGTCCCGCCGAAATGTTGTTCAATAATGTCGCACCGGCACTCGTCGTGATGCACTTCGCGGATGAAAATTTGCCGTTGTCTGATGAAGTCGGAAACGGTATGCGATAGTCTGTCGTATAGCTGTCGGCAAACCCTTCCTTGAATGCCCTTGCCCGAATAAGCCTAAACCCCGCGCCATTGATTGTAAATGGGAGATTATAAGGTATGGACTCCTCAAAATCATCTGTTGGAGTTGTTCCGTCTGTCGTATATGTTATGAGCGCACCGCTATCAGCACTAATTGTTACAATTGCTTGGCCAGAAGAATCAAACGTATGAGTCACAACGGGGGCTGATGTACGTGTCAAGTTTGGGGCGCTCAATCGAATCGGAACATAAGCGTTCTTGATGTCGCTCCCCGTGCTGTACTTAACAGTGGCCTGCGTCGTGTTGCTCAGAATCATGGGGACAGACCCCAAGAAAGGCCCTTTTTTCAAGGGTTTTGCGGGGTCTGTCCCCGTATGTTCATAGTGAATCCTTTTTTACCACACTACATGTCTTCAAGCGACAGGGAGCCGACCGACCATACGAGTCCATTCTTCCGGGGATTCTTCTCGAAGAACGCCTCTACCTTCCGCTCAAGCTGCTCCTGGCGGTACCGGCTCTTGCTTTTCTTGATTTCGTAGAAGTCTATCCTGCCTGAAACCTCGTCTTCGCATACGAGGTCGATCTCGTTCTCGCCATTTCGGTCCCACCACGAATCCATACGAGTGTACCGGCCCTCCTCGATGAACTTCCAGCGAAAGTACCATTCAAGCGCCCGCCCGGAAAAGACTTCGTAGTCCCTTCCCGCAAGGTCGCGCATTACGTCGAACCTCTGCAGCTCCTTGAGGTACATGTTCTTCCAGACAAAGCGAAACCAGTAGCGGAAGAAGCAGTCGTCTATCTCGTAGACCGAACGCCTTGAGTTCGACGCGGCGAATATCGGAAGCCTCCGACGAACAAGGCCGTATTCGCCCTCTAGCTTGGCGAGATACGCCCCGACATCCACGCCGATGTCGTTCTTGATCTGCGAATGTTCTGTATGCCCAGCCGCAATCGACGACAATATCGAAAAGTACGTTCCGTACTCCTTTCCAAATTCCTGCACGAGAATCGACACGCCTTCGTCAAGGAACGAGGAATCCCTTCTAAAAACAGCCGCGAGCATTTTCTTCCGGGTAAATGCACCCTCGTCCATCAACTGCTCGACATATCGCGCTACGCCGCCTGTCATCGTCCAAAGCGAAAGCAGGTCGTCGTTAGAATATCTGGGCGAATGCTCCCCAAGAATCTCCTTCAACACGGAAACCCTGAACGGCTGGACGTGAAGAAGTCCCGTGTTTCGTCCGTAAAGCGGCTCGGAACTGTCCTTGAATATCCTGTCCATCAGGCGGTTTATGCTACCGCAGACGACAAGATTGAGCTTTATCTCCTTTTGCGCATCGTCCCAGATGTCCGCCATCGAGCTGAACACGGATTCGTTTACGCGGTAGAACTCCTGAAACTCGTCAATCACGAGCGTTACCGGACGCTTCTTCGCCTCATCGACAATCACCCTGAACAAATCCTCGAAATGCTGTGCCTCGCCAACTACCGGCAGACCAAGAACACTCCCTATCTCCGCTTGAAATCCTGCGCACAAGTCCTTCTCGGCCTTGCGCGACACATACAGGTAAAGATATGGTTCGTCCTCCAGAGCCCGCTTTATCAGCTGCGTCTTGCCGACGCGCCTACGACCAGTCACAACGGTAAACCGCGCGCTTTTGTAGGACTTCTTACGAATCTCCCGTAGCAATTTAATCTCCTCTTCTCTGTCGTAGAACCTCATTGTTTAACACACGTTAATTTAACCGTCGTTTAATACGGTGAAATTGTACCATATTTCCTCGCATTGCGCAATAGCGTCGCAGGCGCATCCGCGAATCGTGCAACCTCTACGAAACGAGTGGAAGCCGCCTTGCCGTCCGACACTGCGACCGACCAGGATTTCGGCGGGTCGGGCCACATGCCGGCAGCACCACCTCCGCTAGAGCCAGCACAAGCAACTGTGGCGCTTTTGGGGGCCACGCCATAGACCGCCCACGCAAATCTATCGCGTCAGGTATTCGTATTCGCGCTCGGCGACCCAGACGTGTCCCTTGGGAGTGAGGTGCACGCCGTCCGTCGGTCGGAGAAGCGCCGCCTTATCGCCCAGAGCCTTCATCGTCGTATAGATATCCATGTATTCGACACCGGGAGCACGGGCAAGGTCGATTAGCACCGCATTGTAGACCTCGAGGAACTTGGGGTCGCCGTAGCGCACGACCCGGCGCTTCTTTGTCTTGCCTGCTGCCATCGCAGTCTGGATCATCTTCGCCTTGTGGGCAGTGAACTCGAAGTTGGAGCTGGACGCGGACACAAGGATTATTCGCCCGATGCCCTTCGACTTCAATAGCGCAATCAATTCCCCGAAGCCGGACCGCAGCTGCGCCTCCGACATCTCGGGAACGGAGAACTCGGTCTCGCTCCATGCACGCGTGTCGTTCTGCCCGAGGAAGACGATCGCCCAGTCGTACTGCCGTCCCCAGATGCCGTCATACGCCGACCTCGCCGTGCAGTTGGTGCCGCCGCGAAAGCGCTCCACCATACGCTCGATGTAGTCGCCGCGAACCGCATAGTTGTAGATGCTGGCGCATCGCGGAGAGAGCGCGTCCAGCTTCGCCTGAAGACGGTCCACATGGTTCGACCCGCGGTCGAAGTCAGAAAGCGAGTCGCCAAGATAAAGCACCCTGACCGGATGCTTCACGAAATCCGGCTCAGCCGCACATGTGCCGGCGACGGAAAGCGCCGCAAGGCAAAGCAATATCATTCCACGCATTTTGCATTCTCCATTTTCAATTCTACATTCTATAGACTCTGTACCGTCCCCTGTCTCCGGCAGGCAGCGGCGTGGGAGCGCGGTACTTCGGATAGCGAACCGCATTGAGAGCATCCAGGAATCGCTTCACTCGCCTGGAGAACTCGACGCGGTCTGGCGACGACAACTCGACGCCGCCAACGCGCACCGTCCGCTCGGCAAGTGCCGCATCAATGCGTATCGGCGGCGGCGTCCCCTTCTTGCCAAGCGCCGACTTGAAGAACACCGCCACGCGATCCGCCTGATCCATCGCATCAGAGTCGGAAGAGCGCACGATCTCCTCGACCTTGAATCCGTCGCCCCCGACCGCCTCGCCGACTGAAAACATCCAGTCGTCGCGATACACTACGCTCGCGCCAGACCCGGGCGACAGCTTCCGTTTCGCCGCGCCGACACGCGCATACGTGTCGCAGGAATCCTTGAAGACGATCTCGCCCGTGAAATCGACGGATTCCAGCTTCAACGTCACGCGCCCCGTGATGCCCGCCCATCTGACGGCGAGGCGCCCCTTCCCCTGGACCGAGCCAACGCATTCGAGAACACATGCGCCAAGACCTCCGACTTCCGCCGATACCACTTGCGCTGCGCCGTCAAACGAATTCGTCGCAGTCCCTCCGAAGAACGGAACGAAAAGGAATCCCCCTTCCGCGTTCGCAGGCACACCTGCGCGTCCGCTTTTGATTTCGCCGGGGAAGACGGCAAGTTCCGCCATGCGAGCCTCTCGCGCAAGGTTGTTGACAGCGAGAAACGCGTTCTCGCCAAGACCGTATCGGGCAATCTCCAAGTCCTTGCCAGACGCCGCCGCACCCGGCACCGGCTTCCACCCGGCATCGTTCATCCTGACGAACGCATGGGACATAAGCGACGTGAATTCAGAATAAAAGCCTCTCGCCGGAAGCGATGCACCCGTGAAGAAGCTGCGATGCACCGAGCACTGTGCCAGCGAGTTTATCAGCCTGTCCTTCGCATCCTTTGGCCATTTCTTGAAATCCCTTGCAAACTGCGTCGGGCTATATCCCTCCCAGAGCGTGAGCCCCTTCTCGCCGACAACCAGGCGGCGGCGAAGCGGAAACGGCGCACGGTCGTCCCACGGCGCCTGCTCGGCCATCACGGTATCGGCGTAGAGCTTGTCGGATATGTGGAAGCCGTTTGAGTTGGAGACGACCCCGAGCCTGTACGGAGACTTCTTGCAGCGAAGCGTCCGCAAATAGTCGAAGAGATGCGTCGCGCCGGCTCCGCGCACGATTCCGGCGCCGCATTCGTCCCACGAGACGTTCTTCATCTCGCGCAGCTTCTCGCCGCGGAACACACCGCGCGGGAACGCCACGTCGAATGCTATCGCCCCGATGTCGCGCTCCTTCACGAGATGCGCGAAGTCATTGGTGAGCTGGCGATACCACGAGAGTTCAGGAAAAACGAAGACCTCCGTCGCATACGAGAAATTCTCGCGCGTGAACGTCTCGCCGACGGCGACGGAATCGGGGAACCGCCTCGCAATGGCGGGCGAGATCTTCGCGAGCGCCATCACGTAGTAGGCGTTTGCGACGCCGCAGAAGTAGCCGTTCGCGAGACGGTCGTCGAGAACTTCAAAGAAGCGCTCCTGCGTCATGACTGCGTTGTCGTTCTTTTGATAGACGCCGTGCCTGTCGCGATAATTGTTCTCTCTGTCCCAGGTGTAGTCGCCGCGTCCGTTGCCGCTGGGTTGCTCGCAGCCGCGCACGTCGCCCCACGACCGTGCCGCGCCGATGCACCAGTCCCACGTCGCGTTCATCCTGCGGCAAACTTCCGAATCGGAATGCCGCCAGGAGCCATAATGCGCGGCAATTCCGTATATCGCCGGATCAACCCCTGGATCGCGCAGGAAGCGCTTCGGATAGAGCGGATAGTAGCGGGCGAATGCATCGCGCACGCCGTATTTCGCGTCAAACGGAAACGCGTGGATTGCAAGTTCGTAGATTGCGCCATTCTTCAGAAACGCCGCATGAACCGAGACCTTGAGATCCTTTTTCGTTGCCGTGAAGTCCGCGTATGAATCGCGGTTCTCCGCGCCCAGCGCAATCGCGGCACCCTTGCCGTCCGATCCCCACGCCGCGCCGAGCGGGAAAGTGTCATTGAGGAAAAACGGACGCGTCAC
>JBGUVV010000434.1:0-4833 GCA_045220525.1 Kiritimatiellia bacterium | reverse complement strand
TGTTGATGATTTCGCTTGGGTGCCCGGTGCCGTCGAGGACGGCGCGGGCCGTGACGACGATGGGATCGACGTGCATCTCAAGCCGCGCGACTGGGTTCCAGTTGATAACGACGCCGCAGACGACGCCGTCGTGGATGACGATGTCCTCTACCCGCACCGTGTTGAAAATCGTCGCCCCCGCCTTGCGGGCGCCAAATATGAGGCCAGAGGCGAGCTCAACTGAATCGACGGTATGATACGGCCCCTCGTATGGAACGGTAGTGATGCCGAACTCGTGGAGGATCTCCGCCGCGTCGGCCTGGACCGTAACCTCGTTCATGAGCATTCCGCCGCCCCAAGTTCCGCCGCCAGGCGCAAGCTTGGATTCGTAAACCGCGACCTTGTAGCCCTTGAGGGCCAAGTCGCGCGCCGCGACAAGGCCGCTCGGCCCCGCTCCGACGATGGCGACATCGACCGCCAGATTGTCCTTTAGCTTGTCAAAATATCTCCGGACGATCGCGCCGGAGATGACCTCTTCCATTACGGCATTCTCAGCCATTTCCCTTTTCCTTTCTTTCCTACGCGGGCATTACCCCGTTCAGGTTTGCCGGTATTTCTCAGCCAAGGCGCACCTCGCGCCCCGCACCCGGATTACGTGATGCGTAGTATATCATATTTTCCGATATACCCGCAAAGCCTGGGCGACCTCCCTGACGTCGTGCACCCTGACGACGCTCGCGCCATTCGCCGCGCACCAGATCGCGATTGCGATGTCGCCGCCGAGAAGAGTCGCCGTGGATTCCTCCCCTGCAAGCGCGCGCACGATCCGCTTGCGGCTCGCCCCTACGAGGACGCGCCCCTTTTGAGAGAGCTCCCGCACCGACCGCAGGAGAGCGAGGTCCTCCTCGCGCGTCGTCCCAAAGCCGACCATCGGGTCAAGATAGATGGGGACAGACCCCAAATCTTTGGGGACAGACCCCAAAGATTTTGCCGGAATGACAAGTTCTGCGCCGTTTTTCGCGCAAATCTGCAACATATCCAATATCGGCTCGGGATATACGCAGTTTACAATTGTCGCGCCGAGCGAAACGGCTCGCTCCGCCGTCTCGGGATGATAAGTGTCTATCGAGATGGGGACAGACCCCGCGACAATTGGGGACAGACCCCGCAAAACTGGCTCAACTCGCGACCACTCCTCTTCCCACGAAACTGGCGTTGAGCCGGGGCGCGTCGATTCTCCGCCGATGTCTATTATGTCCGCCCCGTCCTCGACCATAGCGGCGGCGCGTCTTATGGCGGCCTCGGGATCCACAAAGCGCCCGCCGTCGGAAAACGAATCCGGCGTCACATTGACGATGCCCATGACGCGGCACCCCTTCACAGCCCCATCGTTCTCCATCAGGCTATGCCTTTCTCCAGTATGAAAGATACTCTATGTTTCCCATTTCCCTGCCCCTCACGGGCGATTCCGCAAGACCAAGAGGCTCAAGCCCAAGATCTTTTTCCGCAAACGCGGCAATCCCGTCCCTCGCGGCAATCCTAAGCGCCTCGTCGCGGACGAGGCCCCCCGGCGCGCCTCCGCGCCCAACCTCGAACTGCGGCTTTATGAGCGCCACTATCCTACCGCCGGGCTTGAGCACTTCGACTATCGGAGGGAGAATGAGCCTAAGGGAAATGAAGGAGACGTCTGTCACGGCGAACTCAGGGGCTCGCGGCAAGTCCGAAGGCTTCATGAACCTCGCGTTGAAGTTCTCCTTCACCCAGACGCGCGGATCGGTGCGCAGCGAATAAGCAAGCTGGTTCGTCCCGACGTCAACCGCCATTACAAACGCCGCGCCATGCTGCAAAAGGCAGTCCGTAAAGCCACCGGTGGAAGAGCCTACGTCAATGCAGTCCAATCCTGCGACATCCATGCCCCACAGCGCAAACGCCCCTTCCAACTTCTCGCCGCCGCGCGAGACGAAGCGCGGCGGAGACTCCACCGTTACGTCGGCGTCGAAGTCCAAGAGCCTTGAGGACTTCGTCTCCACCTGCCCCGCGACGCGAACCTTTCCCTCCATGACGAGGGCCTGCGCACGCGTCCGCGAGCTTGCAAGGCCCTTTTCGACAAGGAGAAGATCCAGCCTGGATTTCACTTCTTGTCGCCGAGAGTGTTCATCTTGCGGATCTCGGAACGCGGGAAACTTCTCGTTATGCCGAGCGAGACTTCCACGACGACATACTCCGGCGTGACGTTGACGATAACGCCCTGATAAGAGCCCCTGGCGGTGACTATCTCCACATTGGGGACGAAGACCCTGCGAAGGCGGAAGCTGTGCTTGACGGTCTTGGAGCTCTGTATCGCCGGATGGCGGACAAGCTCTGCGTAGCCATCCCTCTTCAAGACGAGCCGATGCTCGCCCTCAAGAAGGTTCTCCACGAGGAAGTCGTCGCTGAACTCCGCATCGGGATCTGACGACTTGGTGGTACCCACGACACGCCCGTCGACAACTACCTGGACTCCAGGCGGAGACGTACGCAGCTCGAGCTTCCCCATTACGTTGGACATCCTGAACTCCTCGCGCGCCGACTCTCCGTTTCCGATCGTCACAGTGCGCGTCATAGTGCCATATCCCTCCATCTCCGCCCTGACGTTGTAGTCGCCGGGAGCGAGAGAGGGAATCGCCACGGGCCCGCGCCCATACGCCTTGTCGTTGACGTAGAACGACGCCCCTTCCGGAACGGACATGAGGTTGAGCGTCCCCGGCAGCGCCGTCATGGCGATAGAGAGAGTCTGCTGGTCGCCGGCCCTCATCGCTATCTCCCGCACTTCGTCCTTGAACCCAGGAAGCTTGAACTTCACCATTGCCCTGCCCTTCGGCACGCCCCTTACGAGAATTGGGGTCTTGCCGCGCACGACGTCATTCACCGAGACCTCGGCGCCAGAAGGGTCGGAAAGAATGTTCACGACTCCGGAATCGAGCACAAGCGACTCCGTGCGGACAAGCGGCTCGCGGCCGTTGAACTTGACGGACATGACCAGCGGCTGGTAGCCCGCTTTCGTCAGGCGGACCGAATACGTGTCTTTCGCAGCGAGATTCGTTATGAGGCGAGGAGTCGTCCCGACGGACACGCCGTCCACCGCGATATTGCATCCTTCCGGCTCGCTCCTGAGGAGCAAAAGACCCTTCTCCTCGACAAGGACCTCGTGCTTCTCCACGAGCACGCCAGGGGCCGCATCGAAGAAGCGGTCGCGCTCCTCGTAGCCAGCAAGACGGAACTTCACATGGTGCCGCCCGGGGGCGAGGTCGAAGAGAATGGTCGGCGTAGTCCCGCGGTCGCGCCCGTCGACGATGACAGTCGCCCCCTCCGGCTGGCTTTTGATGGAAACGCGCGTGGGCACGCTTTCTTCTCCCGCAGATGAAAGTGCGAGCGCAGCCATGGCGGCCGCCAACATCGCAAGTTTCGAGACCATCACCGGCCTCCTTTCTTCTTCAGGTTGTTTTCCGCAGAAAGCAGTTTCGCGCGGGCGTCGCGGTTGCGGTCGTCTCGACGGTCGGGGACCATTTCGAGGAGAACCTGTAGCTCCGCTTTGGCAGACTCCCACTGAGAGAGGTTCAGGGCCTTGTCGGCGCGGAAACGCTGGTCGGCATAGCGCTTGTCAAGCTCTTCAGACGCCCTTCTCACGCCCTCAAGGGCCTCGGTCCCTATGTCGGGCTTGGGGTTGACCGTCTCGAGATAGAACACGGCCTCCTTGTAGGCCGCGATTGCGGCCGCAAGGTTTCCGTAGTTCACGTCGCGGTCTTCCCACTTGGAGTTGCCGACTTCCACCGACTGCTTAGCAAGCTCTATCAGCTTCTCGCGCGGATACTGGATGGCCCAGATGCCAAGCTCCGACTTGGAGAATGCCTCGAGCTTTTCGCGGATCGCGCGAAACGCCTCCGGCTCCTGCGTGTTCGTTATGCGTATGCGACGGGAGTGTCTGTCATAGACGACCTTGAGATCCCAGCTGTCGAGCGCAGGCGGATCCGGCTCGACTCCGGCGTATTCGCGGTCGAGGTCCTTGAGTCTGCGAAAAGCGAGGATGTCGCCGAGTTCAGCCTTGGCCTCGTCGGAAAGAGGCGCGCTCTTGACGCTGTGGCGGTTTTCCTTCGGCACGTCGTCTATGCGGACCGTCAGCACGCCATCTTGGGAAAGCGTCATGAGATACACGAATATCCCGTTGGAGTCGGCCATTACCCTTTCATATCGGACTTCGCTCAGGACAGGCTCCTTGACGACCGGGGCGGCGGGAGGGGCCTCTTCGCCGCCGGTAGGCGCCATCATGACGACCGCTATCGCCACCGCAACGGCCAGGGCCGCTACAGCCCATAAGACGCCCGCAAGCGGGGAGCGCCCTTTCGCGGATCCGCCATCCGCGCCCTTCTGCGCATCGTCGCCGCCAAGCCCAAGGTCCACGCCCTGCGCCGCAGGCACGTCGCCTACGCGAAGCGTCGTCGAACCTACGACTATTACGTCCCCCTCCTTCAGCATCGCCGGCGAGTTGCCAAGCGCGTTGCCGTTGAGGATCGTGCCGTTCGCGCTTGCAAGATCGGTGAGGCTGATCCCGCTCTCGCCAACCGCCTCGAAAAGGCAGTGGTTGCGGGAAAGCTCCTCGTCGGGGATGTGTATGTCGTTCGAAGACGACCGCCCGAGCCTGAGCCCGCCCTCCTTCACCTCGAAGCGGTTTCCGGCGAGAGGGCCGTCCACTACGACTATCTCCGGTCTTGTTGCCATCAGAACATTCCCTTCAGCACTTGCGACACGACAGGCCCGAGAAGAATTATGAACACAGCCGGGAATATGCAAAGCATAAGCGGGCCGAGCATCTTGACA
>JBGUVV010000433.1:0-4258 GCA_045220525.1 Kiritimatiellia bacterium | reverse complement strand
GCCCATCTTCCAATTCGCCCACGCAGATGCGCCGTCGCTTCCATTCCCGGCGGGGAGAAGCTCGCCACCCCCGATTGGCACAAACGCAAGAGTCCCGTCGTTCGGCCTTTCCGTACTGTATTTTGGCTTCGCGGCACACGGAGTCGAAAGGCATATCGCGGTAGGCGCGCCAAGCCTATGGAGGCGGCCCATTCCGTCGCAGTCGTAGTGGGCGTCGGAACGATAGTCGAACTGCGCAGAGTAGCCGCCTGCGCCAAGAAAGACGAAATGGAAAAACGGAGTCGTCGCAAACGAAAAAGCCTGCCCTTCCGGACTCCCCGCCTTGGGAACGTCCAGCGGAGGCACTTCGGACGCAAAGCGCATCGCAAGCGCGGCCCAGGACCCCATCGTCACCATGTATTTGTCGAAATAGGCGTAGCCCTCGCATCCGATTCCGGTCCCGCGCTTGCCAGCGCCCCGCGGATACATGTTCTTCACGTGCCTCACCGGCTTTGCGCAAAGCCATCCCTTAAGCGAATCGACCGCCCTTCCGGCGGCAAGCCGGAAACGGGCCGCCATCTCCATGTCGCCTCGCCTGGCGGCGCGAGACGCATACCACTCGCAGAGCGCGGCGTAGAGAGTGTCGTTGTGTAGGAACTGGTTGCTGCGCCCGCCGTAGGGGATCTCACCTGCGGCAGACTGGAGCTTAAGCGTATCATTGGCGCCACGGTCGAGAAAGCCCTCGAGCGCGGCGCGTGACGGCCCGTCGTAGCCAGCGGAGAGGACGAGTGCGAACTGGAGCCGGGTGACGAGGTCATAGACCGCCGGCTCATGAGGATCGCGCCACATGCCCTTTTCGTCAAACCACCTCGACTGGTCCGATAAGTATCTTTCAACGAACTTCGGGTCTCCTCCAAGACCGGCGGCTATGCGCATCTGCTCGCTCGCGCATCCGAAGACGCACCAGTTGTAGGACCTTTCCGTGTTACCAGGCTCGGGCTTTACCTTGTAGCAGCGCCATGGATCTACCTCGGCGAGTTCGCGCCGCCATGAGTCGGTCTTCTCCTTGGGAACAACTCCGGCACGTTCGACCTCCAAGAGCGCGGCGACGAGCTCCTTCACCGAAAACTCGTTGCCCTCGTATTTCATTGGCCCTTTTTTCGCATCGCGGCAGCAGATATCCATCATCCTGCAGAAAGCGGCCTTGCGCTCCTGCATGCGCCCGGCTGCTATCAGCACGCCGAGGTTTGACGCAAGACGCGGAAAGCCGTGCTCGTGCACGCCGTTCGCGTCCGCGTCCGCCGTATATTCCGCGATATGCTCGTCGGAATACGCGCACACTGCGGCCTCCACGAGATCGAGGTATTCGCCCCTCGACACAAACCCGTCCCTGGCGAACGCTCCGAGGGCCAACGACAGCGAAGCAAATGCTATGAGCGCCCTGCGCATGTCGCCAACCTCTTACGGGCTAAAGGGCGTCGGCGAGGGCCGAAAGCTGCGCCTCCGAAGCGGCGTTGAGCGCCGAGCGGATGGTGACTACGGGCTCGACGAACTGGATGCCCTTCGACTCGGCGAAGAGGCCCTTGATCACCCTCGCTGCGGACGGCGCCCAAGATCCGTTCTCTATGATCCCTATCGTGCGGTCCTTGTAGCCACGCTCGACGAGGTGGCTTATGAAAGTGCGCATGAACGGGAAGATGTCGGTGTTGTAGGTGGTGGTGGCGAGGACGATCTTGCCGTAGCGGAACGCATCCTCGACGGTCTCGAACATCTCGTCCCTCGCGAGGTCGGCGGTTACGACCTTCGGGCACCCGCGGGCCTTGAGCATCTCGGCGAGCTTCTCGACGGCCGCCTTGGTGTGGCCGTAGACGGAAGTGTAGGCAATTAGCACGCCCTCGGACTCGACGACATACGAAGCCCATGTCGTATATTGCGAGACGACGTGAGATATCTCCTCGGCGGTCCCGAGCACGGGGCCGTGGAGCGGGCAGATGGTCTTGATGTCAAGCGCGGACGCCTTTTTAAGAAGCGCGAGCGCCTGTGCGCCGTACTTGCCGACGATGCCGAAGTAGTAGCGGCGGGCTTCACAGTCCCATCCCTCTGGATCCTCTACGTCGTTCGCGCCGAACTTGCCGAACGCGTCTGCGGAGAAGAGGATGCCGGAAGTCTTGTCGTAGGTCACGATGACCTCGGGCCAATGGACCATCGGGGCTGCGACAAACGTAAGCTCGTGCTTTCCGGTGGAGAGGACGTCACCCTCCTTCACGACGACCTGCCTATCCTTCCAGGAGGTCCCGAAAAAGGCGCCCATCATCCCGAACGCCATCGCGCTCGACACGATCTTGGCCGCAGGGAACGCCTCGGCGAAAAGCGCGATGCAGGAGGAATGGTCCGGCTCCATGTGCTGCACGACGAGATAGTCGGGCTCCCTGCCGGCGAGGACGGAGCGGATGTTGCCGAGCCACTTTTCGCCGAAACGCGCGTCGACGGTGTCGAAGACAACCACCTTGTCGTCTATCACGACATAGGAATTGTAGGCCATCCCGTTTGGAACGGGATACTGGCCCTCGAAAAGATCGACCTCGTGGTCGTTCACGCCGACGTACTTGACGTCACCGGAAATCCTTATCTCCATGATTCTTGCCCCGACCCGCCTTGCGGCTTAGTTCTTGTATGTGACGATTCCCGTTCCCTTGCGCATCACGCCGATGATGTTGTACGGCTGGTGCGCGGCACGGAGGATGTTAGTCGCCTTCTTGAGGTCGCGCTTCGCGACTATTATGACGAAGCCTATGCCCATGTTGAAGACGCGGTACATTTCGTCGCGATCGACCTTGCCCTGGCGCTCGATGAACTTGAAGATCGTCGGCACCTCCCACGACGAGCGGTCTATCTCGGCGTTGACGGCCTTCGGGAGGACTCGCGGAATGTTGTCCGGGAAGCCACCGCCCGTTATGTGGGCCATGCCGTTGATCTTCACGCTCGCCATTATCGCGGAAACAGGCTTGAGGAAGCTCCTGTGCACGGCAAGAAGCGCGTCGCCGAAAGTCTGGTTCGTGCCCGGCAGCTTGTCCTTCCACGAATACTGGCAGAAGTCGAATATGACCCTTCTCGCAAGGGAAAACCCGTTCGTCTGAAGGCCGCCGGACGGCAGGCCGATGATCACGTCTCCGGCGCGGATCGACTTGCCGGTGACGAGCTTTGACCTCTGCACGGAGCCGACGATGGTCCCCACCAAGTCGTATTCGCCGACGGGATAGAGGCCAGGCATCTCGGCGGTTTCGCCGCCGAGAAGCGCCATGTGGTTTTCCTTGCAGGCCTTGCAGATGCCGGAGACGACGCTCTTGAACACCGCGGGATCGACCTTCGCGGTGCCGACGTAGTCCATGAAGAACAGGGGCTTTGCGCCCTGCACGAGGATGTCGTTGACGCAGTGGTTCACGATGTCCTGCCCGACGGTGTCGTGCTTGTTCATCATGGCCGCGACCTTGAGCTTCGTGCCGACGCCGTCAGTGGAAGCGACGAGGATCTGGTTCCGCCCCGGCGGGATCTTGTGGAGCCCGCCGAACGAACCGATTCCGCCAAGCACGTTGGCCGTCTTTGTCGAGGCCACCATCTGCTTGATCGAGCCTACGGCGTTCATCTTGACGTCGATGTTGACGCCGGCCTGGGCGTAGGCGGATTTCTTCCGCTCGTCGCCGCCTTCCTTTGACATTGCCACCATTCCTTGCTCCCTGCCCTAAGAGGACTACAGCTTTCCGTTCGACCCGAGGACCTTGACGATCTTGTGGATGTAGAGCTCCTTCATCGCCTCGCGCGCAGGAGTGAGATACTGGCGAGGATCGAAGTGGCCGGGGTTCTCGGCCAAGTGCTTGCGGATCGCAGCCGTCATCGCGAGACGCGAGTCGGAGTCGATGTTGATCTTGCACACGGCGCTCTTCGCGGCCTTCCTGAGCTGAGCCTCGGGGATGCCGACAGCGTCGGGAAGCTTGCCACCGAACTTGTTGATCGTATCGACATGCTCCTGCGGGACGCTCGACGAGCCATGGAGGACGATCGGGAAGCCGGGGAGCTTCTTCTCGACGGCCTTGAGGACGTCGAACGCGAGCGGCGGAGGAACGAGCTTTCCGGTCTTCTTGTCGCGGGTGCACTGCTCCGGCTTAAACTTGTAGGCACCGTGGGAGGTTCCGATGGAAATGGCGAGAGAGTCGCAGCCTGTCTTCGTCGCGAACTCGATCACTTCCTCGGGCTTCGTGTAGTGGCTCTCCTCGGCCTGGAC